>NZ_JBHTWX010000044.1:0-64240 GCF_042792155.1 Kitasatospora sp. NPDC056651
ATGTACAGCTCGCCCGCGACCCCGGCCGGCACCGGGCGCAGCCCGGCGTCCAGCACGTACAGCCGGGTGTTGGCCAGCGGGCGCCCGATCGGCACCGTGTCCGGCACCGCCGCGGTGAGCGGCATCGGGTACTGGGTCGCGCACAGGGTGGTCTCGGTCGGCCCGTAGAGCGCTCGCACCGCGATGCCCGGGACGGCCTCCAGCACCCGGCGCACGGCCGGGGCGGAGACCACGTCCCCGCCGGTCAGCACCTCGCGCACCCCGGCGAAGATGCCCGGGTCCTCCTCCGCGACGACCCGGAAGAGGCCGGCGGTGACGTGCACGTGGGTGAGCGCGTGGACCCGCACCAGCTCGCGGATGGCGGCCGCGTCCAGGTCGCCCGGCGGCGCCACGACCACCCGGCCGCCGGAGAGCAGCGGCACCCAGATCTCGTAGGTCGAGGCGTCGAAGGCGTGCGGCGCGTGGAACAGCACCCGCACACCCTCCTCGCGGCGCCAGCACGGGTCGGTGGCGAGCTGCACCACGTCCCGGTGGGTGATCGCGATGCCCTTGGGGGCCCCGGTGGAGCCGGAGGTGAACATCACGTACGCGAGCTGCTCCGGGTGGGGCGCGGTCCGCTCGGCGCGCCGCTCGCGCGGACCGTCGAACCAGCCCGCGGTGAGCGGCAGGACGGGGCAGGGGGCGTCGGCGGCCAGCGGGTGGTCCCGGTGCGCGGCGTCGACCAGGACGAGCGCCGCGCCCGTCCCGGCGGTGATGCCGCGCAGCCGCTCGGCCGGCTGCCGGTCGTCCAGCGGGACGTAGCAGCCGCCCGCCTTGGCCACCGCGAGGATCGCCGTCAGCAGGTCGGCGGAGCGGTCCATCAGCAGGACCACCGGGGTGTCCGGACCGACTCCGGCGCGGGTCAGGTGGGCCGCCAGGTGCTCGGCCCGGGAGTCCAGTTCGGCGTAGCCGAGGGTGCCGTCCCCGGAGACCACCGCGGGCGCGTCGGGGGTGGCGGCGGCCTGGGCCTCGAACAGCTCGGGCAGGGTCGCGTCCGGGACGGGCGCGGCGGTGTCGTTCCAGCCGGTGAGCAGTTGCTCGCGCTCGGCCGGGTCGAGGATGTCGATGTCGCCGATCGGCGCCGCCGGGTCGGCCACGGCGGCGCGCAGGACGCGCAGCAGCCGTTCGGCGAGGGAGACGGCGGTGGCGTGGTCGAAGAGGTCGACCGCGTACTCGACCGCCACCGTCAGGCCCGCCCGCGGGCCCTGCTCGGTGAAGCGGAAGGACAGGTCGAACTTGGCCACGTCCAGCTCGAAGGGGTGCTCCGCGCAGCCCAGGTCGCCGAAGGCGGCGGGGACCGGCGCCCGGCTCTCCAGGGCCACCAGGGTCTGGAAGAGGGGGTGGCGGGCGGGGGTGCGGGTGGGGTTGAGGTGCTCGACCAGGCGTTCGAAGGGGATGTCCTGGTGGTCGTAGGCGTCGAGGTCGGTGCGGCGGACTCGGTCGAGGAGCTGGTGGAAGCTCGGGTCGCCGCTGGTGTCGGTGCGCAGGACGAGGGTGTTGACGAAGAAGCCGACCAGGTCGTCGAGGGCTTCGTCGGTGCGGCCGGCGACGGGGGTGCCGAGTGGCAGGTCGGTTCCGGCGCCGAGGCGGGTGTAGAGGGTGGCGACGGCGGCTTGCAGGGCCATGAACAGGCTGGCGTTCCGTTCGGCGGCCAGCTCGGTGAGCGCGCCGTGCAGTCCGGCGTCCACGGCGACCTCCACCAGGCCGCCGCGGTGACCCGGCGCGGCCGGGCGCGGGCGGTCGTAGGGGAGTGCCAGTTCCTCCGGGGCGTCGGCCAGGGCCTCGCGCCAGTGGGCGAGTTGACCGGTCAGCAGGGCGCTGGGCCGCTCGTCGGTGCCGAGCAGCCCGCGCTGCCAGAGGGCGTAGTCGGCGTACTGCACCGGCAGCGGCTCCCACCGCGGCCCGGTGCCGGCCAGCCGCGCCCGGTAGGCCTCGGCGAGGTCGCGGAAGAGCGGGGCGACCGACCAGCCGTCGCCGGCGATGTGGTGCATCAGCAGCAGCAGGACGTGTTCGTCGTCCGGCAGGGACAGCAGGGTGGCGCGCAGCGGCAGGTCGCGGGCGAGGTCGAAGACCTCCGCCCCGGCGGCGAGGAGGGCGGTCCGCAGCTCCGTCCGGTCGGCCACCGGTATTCGCCGAAGCGTCAAGTCGGCGTTGTCGGTCACCAGTTGGTGCGGCCGGCCGTCGACGGTCGGGAAGACGGTGCGCAGCACCTCGTGCCGCGCCACCACGTCCCGTACGGCCCGCTCCAGGGCGGGCAGGTCGACGGCACCGGTCAGCCGGACCGCGACGGGGGTGTTGTAGAGCGCGCTCGGTCCCTCGAACTGCTCGATGAACCACAGGCGTTGCTGGGCGGGGGAGAGCGGGACGCGCTCGGGCCGCTCGGCGGGCCGCAGGGCCGAACGGACGGTCGAGGAGCCGGGCAGCGCGGCGGAGAGGGCGGCGACCGTCGGGTGCTCGAAGAGGGTGCGGATCGGCAGCTCGGCGCCGAGGGCGGCGCGGACGCGGCTGACCAGCCGGGTGGCGAGCAGCGAGTGCCCGCCGAGGTCGAAGAAGCTGTCGTCGATCCCGATCCGGTCCAACCCGAGGACGTCGGCGAAGAGTTCGCGGAGCGCGCGCTCGGTGTCGGTGCGCGGCTCGCGCCCGCCGTCGGCGCCGCGGTAGTCGGGGGCGGGCAGGGCCTTGCGGTCCACCTTGCCGTTGGGGTTCACCGGCAGCTCGTCGAGGACGACGATCGCGGCCGGCAGCATGTAGCCGGGCAGCCGGTCGGCGACGAAGCCGCGCAGTTCGTCGGCCCCGGCGCCGCCGGTGACGTACGCGACCAGGCGCTTGTCGCCCGGCTGGTCCTGGCGGACGGCCACACAGACCTGGCCGACCGCCGGGTGGGCGGCGAACGCGGCCTCCACCTCGCCGAGTTCGATCCGGAAGCCGCGCAGCTTGACCTGGTCGTCGGCGCGGCCGACGAACTCCAGCTCGCCGTCGGCCGTCCACCGCACCACGTCGCCGGTGCGGTACATCCGGGCGCCGGGCCCGCCGAACGGGCAGGCCACGAAGCGCTCGGCGGTCAGGCCGGGCCGGCCGACGTAGCCGCGGGCCAGGCCGGAGCCGCCGATGTACAGCTCGCCGGCCACCCCGACCGGCACCGGGCGCAGCCCGGCGTCCAGCACGTACAGCAGGTTGTCGGGCAGCGGCCGGCCGATCGGCACCACGTCCGGCACCTCGGCGGCCGAGGTCATCGGGAAGCGGGTCGCGAAGGTGGTGGTCTCGGTCGGTCCGTAGACGTTGAACAGCCGCAGCCCGGGGCAGGTGTCCAGCACCCGCCGCATGGCGGTCGGCGAGGCGATGTCGCCGCCCGTCCACACCTCGCGCAGCCCGGCGAAGGTCTCCGGAGCCTCGGCGGCCAGCACGTTGAACAGGCCGACGCTGACGAAGGTGGCGGTGGTCCGCTCGTGGCCGATCACCGCCGCCAGTTCGGCGATCCCGAGCCGGCCGGCCGGGGCGATCACCAGCCGGCCGCCGGAGAGCAGCGGGGTCCAGATCTCGTAGGTGGAGGCGTCGAAGGCGGAGGGCGCGTGCACCGGCAGCCGCTCGTGGGCGCCGCCGGTGAACTGCCCGCCGAGCGCCAGGTCCACCACCGAGCGGTGGGTGACGGCGATGCCCTTGGGGGCCCCGGTCGAGCCGGAGGTGTGCATCACGTACGCCAACTGTTCGGCGTGCAGCGGCAGTCCGAGGTTCTCGGGGTGATCGCCGGCGTGCGGGGCGAGCACCGTCAGCCCGGCCAGCGCGGGGTGCTCGCGGTGTGCCTCGTCGGCCAGCACGAGGGCGGCCCCGGCGTCGTCGAGGACGGTCCGCAGCCGGTCGGCCGGCTGGGCGTCGTCCAGCGGCACGTAGTGGCCGCCGGCCTTCAGTACCGCCAGGATCGCGACCACCTGGGCGGCCGAGCGGTCGATCATCAGCGCGACCGGCGTCTCCCGGGTGACCCCGGCCTCGGCCAGTCGCCGGGCCAGCGCGTTGGCACGGGCGTTGAGCTCCGCGTAGGTCAGCTCGGCGTCCTCGGCGGTCAGCGCGAGCGCCTGCGGGGCGGCGGAGGCCCGCGCCTCGAACAGCTCGGGCAGGGAGCCCGCCGGGGCCGGGGCGAGGGTGCCGCTCCAGCCGAGCAGCTCGGCGCGCTCGGCGGAGGTCAACACCTCGACGGTGCCGACGAGTTCGGCCGGGTCGGCGGTGATCCGCGCCAGTAGGGCGAGGAAGCGGTCCAGCAGGACGCGGGCCTCCTCGGCGGTGAAGGCGTCCGGCTGGTGGTCCAGGCGCAGCTGGAGGCCGTCCCCGGGGGTGAGTGCCAGCACCAGCGGGTAGTGCGCGCTGTCGACGTCCTCGACCAGGGTGACCCGGGTGGCGCCGCTCGGGTCCGCGCCGTCCAGGGCGGCCGGGTCCGGGTAGTTGGCGTACACCGTGACGGTGTCGAACAGGCTTCCCATGCCCGCGAGCCGCTGGATCCCGGTGAGGCCGAGGTGCTGGTGGTCCAGCAGCGCGGACTGCTCGTGCTGGAGGCGCAGCAGCAGCTGCCCCCAGCTCTCCGTCTGGTCCAGGCGCACCCGCACCGGCACGGTGTTGATGAGCAGGCCGATCATCCGCTCCACGCCCGGCAGGTCGTGCGGGCGCCCGGAGACGGTGGTGCCGAAGAGCACGTCCTCGCGTCCGGTGAGCCGGGCCAGCAGCACCCCCCAGGCCGCCTGGACCGCGGTGTTGAGGGTGACGCCGTAGCGGCGGGCGGTGCGGGCGAGGGCCTCGGTGGCCGCCGGGGTGAGCCCGCCGTGCAGGCGCAGCGGCAGCCGGGGGGCGGCGGTGGAGCGGCCGGGGGCGAGCAGGGTCGGCTCGTCGGCGCCGGCCAGGGCCCGGGCCCAGGCGGCGCGGGCGGCCGTGTCGTCGCACCGGGTGAGCCGGCGCAGGTACTCGCGGTACGGGACGGCCGGGTCCATCGGCCGCTCGAAGTACAGGCCCCACAGCTCCTCGGCGAACAGCGGGGTGGACCAGCCGTCCAGCAGGATGTGGTGCGCGGCGGCGATCAGCCGGTGGCGCCCGGGGGCGAGTCTGAGCAGGGTGTAGCGCAGCAGCGGCGGCCTGGTGAGGTCGAAGCGGCGCCCGTACTCGGCGGCGGCGATCCGGGCGGCCTCCGCCTCCGGGTCGGCGTGGTCGCTCACGTCGACGACGGTGAAGGGGAGTTCGACGGTGTCCGGGACGACCTGGACGGGCGGGCCGTCGAGCCGCTGGTGGAAGGCGGCCTTGAGGTTCGGGTGGCGCGACAGCAGCGCCTCGGCGGCGGCGCGCAGCCGGCCGGCGTCCACCGGGCCGGTGACGTCGAAGGTGCAGACGGCGGTGTAGACGTCGGCGCCCTCGGTGTCGTACGCCGAGTGGAAGGCCATGCCCTGCTGGAGCGGCGAGGTCGGCCAGACGTCCACCAGGGCGGCGGGGGCGTGGAGTTCGGCGAGCCGGTCCAGCTCGGGCTGGTCGATCGCGACCAGCGGGAAGTCGGAGGGGGTGTGCCCGCCGGCGCCGGGCCGGCCGGCGTGCTCGGCGAGCGCGCTCAGCGCGGTGAACCAGGCCTCGGCGAGGCCGCGGACGCGCTCCTCGTCGAGCAGCTCGGCGGCCCAGGACCACTGGGCGACCAGCAGCGGGCCCTGCGGGGTGTCGACGGTGGTGGCGTCCAGACCGAGGACCCGGGCGAGCGCGAGGCCGTCGGCGGCGCCCTCGGTCATCGCCTCGGCCCCGGCGAGCACGTCGTCCGCGGTGACGCCCTCGGGCTGGAAGCGGCCCAGGTAGTTGAACTCGATCTGGGGCTCGGCGTGGCCGTCGAGCGCGGCGGCGGTGGCCGGGTTGAGGTGGCGCAGCAGGCCGTAGCCGATGCCGTTGTCCGGGACGGCGCGCAGCTGCTCCTTCACCCGGCCGAGGGCGCGGCCGAGTTCGGGTCCGGCGGCGGTGACCTCGGACCAGGACAGCGCCCCGGGGGCGAGCCGGACGGGGTGGACGGAGGTGAACCAGCCGACGGTGCGGTGCAGGTCGACGCCCTCGACGACCTCCTCGCGGCCGTGGCCCTCGACGCTGACCAGCACGGCGCCGTCGGGCCCGGTGGTCTCCCGGCCGCGCCAGTGGGCGAGGGCGAGCGACAGCGCGGTCAGCAGCACGTCGTTGACCTGGGCGTGGTAGGCGGCGGTGACCTCGGTCAGCAGCGCCCGGGTGGTCCCGGCGGGCAGCACCAGCCGCAGGACGCCCTGGGTGGCGTAGGTGTCCCGCGCCGGGTCGAGCGGCCGGTCGCCGAGCAACGGGTCCGGGGTGGCCAGGGCGGCCTGCCAGAGCGGGAGTTCGGCCGCCCGGCGGTCGGTGCGGGCCTCGGCGGTGAGCCGCTCGGCCCAGCGGCGGAACGAGGTGGGCACCGGCGCGAGTCCGACGGCGCGGCCCTCGCGCAGGGCGGCGAGCGCGGCGAGCAGGTCCTCCTCGACGATGCGCCAGGTGACGCCGTCCACCACCAGGTGGTGGAGCACCAGCAGGAGCCGGGTGGGCCGGTCCGGTCCGTCGTCGAAGCGGACGGCCTGGACCATCCGGCCGTCCTCGGGCGAGAGTCGGTCGCGCGCGGCCTCGGTCGCGGCGCGCAGCGCCTCCCCGGTGGCCGGTCCGGCGACGGCGTTCAGCACGCTCCCGGCGGGGACGGCGCCGGGCGCGGGGACGTGCAGCGTCCACGGGCGCCCGGCGAGCGGGGAGGTGCGGGCGCGCAGGACGTCGTGGTGGTCCAGCAGGGCCTGGAGGGCGGTGGTCAGCTGCTGGTGGCCGGTGCCCGCGGGGAGGGTGAGCAGGGTGGCCTGGTAGAAGCTCTCGACGGCGCCCTGCTGCGCGGCCAGCCAGTGCACGATCGGCGTCGGCGGCACCTCGCCGAGGCCGGCCCCGGCGGGCTCGGCGGCGGCCGGCCCCTCCAGCGGGCGGGCGATCCGGGCCAGCGCCTCGACGGTCGGGGCGTCGAAGACCTCGCGCGGGGTGAGTCTCAGCCCGGCCTGCCGGGCCCGGGACACCAGCTGGATGGCCACGATGGAGTCGCCGCCGAGCTCGAAGAAGGAGTCGGTGACACCCACCCGGGGCAGGCCCAGCACCTCGGCGAACAGCCGGGCGAGGGCGTGCTCCGACTCCCCGGCGGGGGCCCGGCCGCCTTCGTCGGCGGCGCCGAGGACCGGTGCGGGCAGGGCGCGCCGGTCCACCTTGTCGTTGGGCGTGAGCGGCAGCCGGTCGAGCACCACGACGACCGGCACCATGTGGTCGGGCAGCCGCTCGGCGCAGTGCGCGCGCAGCTCCGCCGGGTCGGCGGGGCCGACCGTGTAGCCGACCAGCCGGCGCTCGCCCGGGCGGTCCTCGCGCAGCAGCACCGCGGCCTGGCGCACCCCGGGGTGGGCGCAGAGGGTCCGCTCGATCTCGCCGAGCTCGACCCGGAAGCCGCGGATCTTCACCTGGTCGTCGGCCCGGCCGACGAACTCCAGCTGCCCGTCCGGGCGTTGGCGGCCGAGGTCGCCGGTGCGGTACATCCGCCCTCCTTGCCCTCCGTCGGGCTGGAGGGGCCCGTCGCCGGGCTCGCCGAAGGGGCAGGCGACGAAGCGTTCGGCGGTCAGGGCGGGCCGGCCGAGGTAGCCGCGGGCCAGGTGCGGGCCGGAGAGGTAGAGCTCGCCCACGGTGCCCGGCTCGACCGGGCGCAGCCGCTCGTCCAGCAGGTGGACGCGCACGTCCTGGAAGGGGTGGCCGATCGGGGGCTGCTCGGTGCCGGTGAGCGGCTCGCTCAGGGTGACGCTGACGGTGGCCTCGGTCGGCCCGTAGCTGTTGAACATCGGCCGGTCGCGGCCGAGGCGGGCGGCCAGCTCGCGCGGGACGGCCTCGCCGCCGCTGACCAGGGTGCGCAGGGAGGGCAGCGGGACGTCCGGGAGGGTGGCCGCCATCGCGGGGGCGAGGTCGGCGTGGGTGACGCCGTACCGGTCGATCAGGGCGGCCAGCGCCTCGCCGACCAGCTCGCTCTGCTCGCGGGGCAGGACGAGCGCGGCGCCGGTGGTGAGCGCCGCGGCCAGGTCGGAGACCGAGACGTCGAAGCTGAGCGAGGAGGCCTGGAGCACCCGGCTGCCGGGGCCGACCCCGGTCGCGGCGACCTGGGTGGCGATCATGCTCGGCAGCCCGGTGTGGGTGACGGCCACGCCCTTGGGCACGCCGGTGGAGCCCGAGGTGTAGATGACGTACGCGGTGTTCGGCGCGCTCAGCGGCCGCACCCGCTCGGCGGCGGTGAACGGGGTGCCGGACCGGGCGGCGAGCGCGGCGAGGTGCTCGGCGGAGTCCAGCAACAGCCGGGGGGCGTCGGTGTCGGGCAGCCGTCCGGCGGCCTCGGCGGTGGTGAGCACCAGGGCGGCGCGGGAGTCGGCCAGCATGTGGCGCAGCCGCTCGGCCGGGTAGGCCGGGTCGGCGGGCAGCCAGGTGGCGCCGGTCTTGGCGACGGCGAGGATCGCGACGATCGCCTCGGGGGACTTCGGCAGGGCCAGCGCGACGACGTCCTCGGTGCCCAGGCCGCGGGCCGCCAGCAGCCGGGCCAGCCGGTTGGCGCGGGCGTCCAGCTCGGCGTAGCTGAGGGTGGTGTCCTCGGCGTACAGCGCGGGGGCGTCCGGGGTGCGGGCGACCTGGGCGTCGACCAGCTCGGCGAGGGTCGGGCGGGTGTCCCGCACGGCCGTGTCGCCGTCGGCCGGCGTGGCGGGGGTGGGGACGTCGGCCGGGGCGGACGGCCGCTGCTCGGCTCCGCGCGTGTGCTGGACCCCGGACATGTGGCGCTCTCCCTCGTGCGGCTGGCTCCCGCGGTGGCGGGTGCGACTGGCTGGTTCGATGCACTTTCGATGCACGCGCGTAGACGCCGGAACCGGGACGGCTCCGACGGCATGACGGTGCGACCGCGCGGCGACGGGTTGCGGCGGCGGCGTGGTGAGGCGGTCTCGGCGGTCTCAGTGGCCCGGCGGCCGGTGCGCCGCGGTCAGTGCTCGGAGGCCAGGTGCGCGATCAGGCTCTTCGGGCGCAGGTCCTGCCAGTTCCGCTCGACGAAGTCCAGGCAGTCCTGCCGCCCCGCGGCACCGAAGACCTGCTGCCAGCCGGCGGGCACCGGGCTGAAGACCGGCCAGAGCGAGTGCTGTCCCTCGTCGTTCACCAGGACGAGGTAGCTGGCCTCGGGGTCCTCGAACGGGTTCGCCATCGTCGGTTCCTCTCTGTGCGGGGCGGTGCGGGAAGGGCGGAGCGGGGGTGGTCAGCCGGCGGCGCGGGTCACCGGCCCCAGCCGGAGTCCAGGAAGGGCGGCGCGTCGGCGGTCGGCGGAACGGCGTGAACCCCGAGCGTCTTGTGGACGTGAAGGGCAGGGCTTGGCATCTCGGGATCCTCTTCCTGGATAGGGCGGTCCGCCCTCTTCGCTCTGAGACGCATCCTGCCGAAGGCCCGAACACGGGTGGAAGCTCTGGCTCTGATCGTGAACACGCAATGCGTGAACCGGAAGCCCGGTCAGACCATGTCAAAAGCGCACAGACATGATCCAAACCGCACCCGGTGATGTCAGATCAGTGGTGGGAACCCGGCTCGGCGGTGGCAGCCGGCGAGCCCCGCCGAAGCTCCTCCCGGACGGCTGGCCAGTCCGCGAAACCCGGCTGTCCCGCCCCGGCGGGCGACTCCAGGGCGAGCGTCGCCAGATAGGCGCGCTTGAGCGCGGCCCGTTCGTCCCGCACCCGGCCCGCCGACTGCTCGATCCGGCGCAGCCGGGCGTGCAGCCGCTCCAGCGCGCCCCCGCCCGTCAGCAGGCGCCGCGCCTCGGGGCCGAAGCGGAAGCCGGGGGCCAGCAGCGGCCAGGCCGACCGCCAGACCCGGAACACCTCCCGGTGGCCCGGCCCCCACTCCCGTTCGGCCCGCGACAGCCGCTCCAGCGCCGCCTCCTCGGTGGGCGCCGTACAGGTCTCGCGCAGCGCCCGGGAGAGCGCGCCCCAGTCCTCGCCGGGCGCGTGCCGCAGCGCGGTGTGCAGCAGCTGGGCCACCGAACCGTGCACCACCGCGCCCGGCCACTGCCCGGCCGCCGCCTCGGCCAGCACCGCGCCGGTGCCGCCGACCAGCACCCACACCTCCCGCACCCCGCGCTCGGCGAGCCCGGCCAGCACCCGCGGCCACTGCTCCCCGCCCGCGGCCGGCCACAGCCCCAGCACCTCGCGCCGGCCCTCGACCGAGACCCCGAGCGCCAGGTGCACCAGCGGCCCGCCCGGGCGGCCGCTGCGCACCGAGTCGACGAAGACCACCGGGTAGACCGGGTCGAGCCGCCGCCGGCGCCGCTCGGCGAGCTCGTCGAGCACCTGGTCGGTGATGGCCGAGACGGTCTCCCGGCTGAGCTCCACGCCGTACACCTCGGCCAGGTGCGCCACCAGTTCGCCCGAGCTGAGGCCGCGCGCGGTCAGCGAGATCACCAGCCGGTCGAGCCCGGGCAGCCGGCGGGCCCGGGGCGGGACGGCCCTGGGGGAGAAGCTGCCCTCGCGGTCCCGGGGCACCCGCACCTCGACCGGGCCGACTTCGGTGAGCAGCCGTCTGGTCCGGGCGCCGTTACGGCCGTTGGCACCGGTGGCGGCTCCGGCTCCGACGCCGGTGCCCGTGCCCGTGCCCGTGCCCGTGCCCCTGCCCGTCTCCGTCTCCGTCTCCGTGCCCGTCTCCGTCTCCGTGTGTGAGCCGCGTGGGAGAGCGGAGTTCCGCAGGTGCTCCTGGAGTTCGAGTTCCAGGGCGCCCTCGATCAGCTGCTTGGCGAAGGCCTGGAGCAGCCCGCCCTCGCCCAGCAGCCGTACCGCGCCGGAAGCGACCTGGGCGGCGGCGGCCTCCGCCAACTGTCGTACCAGACGCTGGTCCACCAGGCCGGCGAGGGCGTCGGACGGTGACGCCGGGTCGGAATCAGCTCGCAACTGGGGGTGCCTCTCTGTAGGCCGTGCCATCCGCAGGGAGCCGCTCCGGATTCCCGACGGGACGCCAGGGGCGATGCGCCGGCGACCCCCCGGTCACCGCTGCCGGGTACGGCCGGCCCGCGACCGTGACCACCGGCTCCCCCCGCCTCCGTGCTCGTCTGACTACCGTCAGCCGATGATTTCCGCTCCCGTTGGGCGTACACTCACCGCTGCCGGAGCCAGGGGGGCGGCTTTCGCACGGTAGTCACTCCTCATCTTGCCGGTTCTGATGCCTGGTGGTGGCCGGTACGGGCATTCGTGAAACCGCAATGCCGAAGCCGGAAGGATGCCCAGATGTGCCCAAGCCAGGACAACGGTGATGAAACGGGAGCCCCGCAACTCTGCGACCGCGGCATCGACTTCTACCGGACGGCGCTGGCCGAGGGCGAGGCACGGGGAGAGGCCCCCGAGTGCCTGCTGGCGATGGGTCTGCTGCGCCCGCTGCCCGGCTCCGCCGACCGGCTGGCCCCCGTCCCGCCCGACATCGCCGCCACCGGCCTGACCCGGCCGCTCGAACTCGCCGTCCTGGCGCACCAGGAGCGGCTCGCCGGGCTGCAGAGCTCCTTCCACGCCGCCGAGCACGCCTACCGGGACGTCATGCGGCGGGCCAAGTTGCCGATCCGGGTGCTGGCCGGCGACGAGATCAGTCCCGCGCTGGAGAAGGCCGTCGCCGCCTGCACCGAGGAACTCCTCACCGCCCAGCCGGGCGGCGGCCGCGCCCCCGACCAACTGGCCGACGCGCTCCCGCGCGACCTCGCGCTGGCCGGCCGCGGCGTGCGCCAACGCACCCTCTACCAGCACACCGTGCGCTCGCACGGCCCGACGCTGGCCTACATCGAACAGGTCACCGCCCAGGGCGCCCAGGTGCGCACCCTGAACGAGGTCTTCGACCGGGTGATCATCTGCGACCGCTCCACCGCCTTCATCCCGGCCGGTGCCGACCGTGAGGCCGCGGCGATGCTCATCCAACTCCCGCCGCTGGTCGAGTACCTGCTCAAGATCTTCGAGCTGATGTGGGAGCGCGCCGAGCCCGTCACCTACCAGCCCGGCCACCACCGCCCCCGCCTGCTGACCGCCCGCACCCGCCAGAACGTTCTGCGCCTGATGGTCAACGGCTACACCGACGAGGCCATCGCCACCCGCCTCGGCATGAGCACCCGCACCGTCTCCAGCCACATCCAGAAGGCCAGCGAACTCCTCGGCAGCCGCAGCCGCGGCCACCTCGGCTACATCATCGCCCGCGAGGGCATTCTCGACGACCCCCTCGACGACCTCTGACCCCTCCCGCCCGGCGGCGGCAGGGGGTGGTCAGCCCTCGTCGTGGGCCGGGGCCCAGGAGGTGCCCTCGTAGGAGTAGTTGGGCGCGCCGTGGCGGCCGACGGTGCGGAAGGGCTGGTGGTCGCCGGCGTCGACCCGCAGGGTGCCCTTCTGGGTGCCGTCGGACCAGACCAGTTCGAGGAACCAGCTGACGTCCTGGGAGAGGGTGGCGGCGTCCACGTCGATCACCTGGGGGTCGCTGTTGGTGATCTTGTACGGGAAGTTCGTGGTAGCGGTCTTGCGTTCGCCCTCCTTGCCCGGGACGGGGACGGCGCGCGGGGCGGGTGAGTCGAGGTCGACCGCGAAGGAGGCCGGGGTGAGGCCGCCGCCGCAGCCGGTGCCGGGTGTGTAGGCGTTCCACTTGGGGGCGGGCCGGGTGCTGACCACCTGCACGTACATGGCGTTCAGCACGACGGTGTCGGCGCTCGCGCCTTGGGCGGTCAGTTCGATCCGCAGGTGCCCGGCCGGGACCATCCGCTGGGAGGCGGCCCAGCTGTCGACCCGGCCGGAGGACGGCGGGGGCGGGACCTGGGAGGGGGCGCGGGCGGACAGGAACCACTGGTTGCAGGGGCTGTCCCAGTTGTTGTTGAGGACGGTGACGTGGAAGGGGGCGGGGACATCTTCGGGGCTCGCCGAGGCGGTCGCGGACGAGGTGTCGGCGGCGCTGGGAGCGGTGGAGGAAACGGCGGAGGGGGCCGCGGGGGGTTCGGCGGGGGCGGGCGGAGCCGGGGTGCCGGCGGTGGTGGACGGAGCGGCGGGGGCGGCGATCAAGGGGGGCGCGGAGGACGCCGCGCCGGGGTTCGCGGCGCCGCCGGCGTCGCGCAGGGCGAGGACCGAGACCACGGCGGCCAGCGCGGCCACGGCGGTCGCGCTCAGCAGCACCCGGGTTCGGCGGCGCGGTGCGGCGGGCGGGGGCGCGGGGTGCACGGTCGTCACCTCCTCTTCCAGTACGGGGCCGGTGGACCGCGGGGCGGGCACGAGGCCGGGCGTCGGTCCGGGCGCCGGCTCGGCGGTGGCCTGGGCGGTGACCGGGACGGCGGCCGGGGCGGCCGGGGTGTTCGCCGAGGACGTCTCCCGGCGGCGGGCCGCGTCGGCCAGGATCCAGCGGCGGTGCAGCTCGACCAGTTCCTCGGCGCTCGCCCCGCAGGCCCGCGCCAGCCGTTCCACCGGCGCGTACTCGGCCGGCACCGCCGCGCCGTTGCAGTAGCGGTGCAGGGTCGAGGTGCTGACGTGCAGCCGGGTGGCCAGGGCGCCGTAGCTGCGCCCCGAACGCTCCTTCAGTTCGCGCAGCGTCGCCGCGAACTCCTCGGTCTCCACGCTCATGTGCTGCCCTTCTCCCGCCCCGGCCGGCCCGGGGCGCCGTCGATGTGCGGATCACCGTACCGGCAGACCCGGGCGGGGCCCGGAACAGGGGGAGCGAAGGAGCGGGAGGGGCGAGGGGAAGAGGCGGCGGGAGGAGCGAGGGGAGCGAGGGGAGGAGGAAGCGGGAGCCGAGGGAGCGGGTCAGCTCTTGCCGGCCTGCTCCACCGACGAGGCGGCGCCCTCGACGGTCTCCCGGTACAGGCCGAGCTTGGGCTGCTTGCCCACCTTCGCGCCGGCACCGAGCGGGAAGTTGTGGGTGTAGGCGTTGGGCATCTGGTCGTCGGCCAGGACGTTCAGCTCGTCCCAGTCGCGCGAGACGCCGCTGCCGGGGTTGAGGTCGATCACCGCGTAGGTGCTCTTGCCGGGCGCCAGGGCGTAGGCCGGCGGGCCGCCCAGCCCGCCCGGGACCAGCGGCGCGACGTTGTCGCTGCGGTCGGCGGCGGCGGCCTTGCCGATGACGACGAGCGGGTAGTAGCTCAGGCCGCAGTAGGTGCTGCCCGGGTTGTGCACCTCGATCACCCGCTGGTCGGGCGCCCCGGCCCGGGTGCTGACCTTGACCGTCACGACGTCGCCCTTGCAGGAGTGGGTGTAGGCGTACGACTCATCGCCCCCGGCCGCGCCCCCGCCGCCCGTGGCCGGGGCGACGGGGTTCTTGGGGCGGGCGGAGCCGGTGGCGGCGGGGGCCTTGGTGGCCGGGGCGCCGGCGGACGGCTGGGCGGCCGGTGCGGCGGTACCGGGCGCTGCGGGGGCCCCGGCGGCGGGTGCGGTGGTCTGGGCGGGCTTCGCGGGCTGGGCCGCCTCGCCGTTGTCGGGCCCGCAGGCCGTCAGGGTGAGGGCGGCGCCCAGGGCGAGGGCGGCCGGGACGAACAGGGCGCGGCGGGTGGCCACGGAGCGGCGAGCGGACATGGAGGTTCCCCCGTAACGGATGTGGGTGAAGGACCGGACCAGGCGGCGGGCCGTCGGCGCCGACCGCTGAGCAGCACTCTGGTCCGCGCACCGGCCGGTCCGCCAGGCTTACCGGCCAAGGCGGGACGCTGGAACGGTTCCACCCCCTCTGACCTGCGGTCCCGCATCCGCCTGGAACGGCTCCGCGGGACGTTCCCGGGCCGCCGGGAGCCGTCCGGCGCCGCCCCGGACGCCGGTCGTGGGTCTCCGTCCGGCCGGAGCCGCCGCCGGGCGGGGCGGGCCCGACCGGCGTCGGTACGATCGGGGGCATGGGTGGTGCGGAGGAAGAGGCCTGGGACTCGGAGGCGGCGGACCGGGCGGTGGCGGTGCTCAAGGCGGTGGCGGACCCCTCGCGGTACCGCCTGTTGTGGGCGCTGACCCGGCGGGAGCTGCCGGTGAGCGAGCTGGCCGAGCTGCTGGGCGCGCATGTGGCGGCGACCTCGCAGCACCTGGCGAAGCTGCGGGCGGCCGGGCTGGTGGTGGCGCGCCGGGAGGGCACGCGGATCTTCTACCGGGCCACCGAGGTGCGCGGGCTGCTCACCGAGGCCGCGCTGATCGCCCACGACCTGCCGGCCCGCCGCGACGGCGGTGACGACGACGGCGCCGCGCCGGCCGGTGCGACCGCGCCGCAGCCCTTCGCCCGGGCGGTCCGGGCGGTGCGACGGCGCCCGGCGACGGGCTGACCTGTTCGCGCGGCTATGACGGGCCGACCCGGGCCGGGCCGTCAGCGCCCCGGCAACGGGCCGACCCGGGCTGAGCCGTCAGCGCCCCGGCAACGGGCCGACCCGAGCTGAGCCGTCAGGGCCCCGGCGACGGGCCGACCCGGGCCGTCAGCGCCCCGGTGCCTCCGGGCGGTGCTCCAGCCGGTACTCCTGCCGGTCGGCGTCGTACGCGAACAGCCCGGCGTAGCGCCCCCAGTCGGTCGCGGTCTCCAGCTGCCGGTCGGTCTGCCCGGCGGTGTAGTGACGGCCGAGCAGGTCGCGCAGGAAGCCGGTGCGCACGGTGGCGCCGGGCCGGCCGCCGAGGCTGTTGGCGATCAGCTTGACCAGCGGGACCTCCAGGGCCGCCGCGGCGAAGACGGCCCGGGCGTCCTGCCCGTCGGCCCCGGTGTAGGCGGCGCCGGCCTCGGTGAGCAGCAGGTCGTCCCCGTGGACCTCGGCGAAGCCGAGCAGGTCGAGGGCGTCGACCTGGGGGAGCAGGTCGTCGATGTCCAGGCCGAGTTCGTCGGCGAGCCCGGCCAGGTCGCAGCGCCCGCCCCGGTGGGCGATCGTCTCGGCGAGGCCGGTGAGCCCGTCGACGCCGGCGGTGGGCAGCGGGGTGCCGGCGACGGTGCGGCGCTCGGGGCCGGGGTCGGGATCGGCGCGGCCGGGTCCCCGGGTGTCCTTGGGGCGGCCGGTCATGATCCGGTACACCTGGTCCACCAGCTCGTCGAAGGCGGCGCAGTCGCGGTCGCGCGGCCGTTCCAGGCCGACCTCGACGGTCTCCCGGATGGTCCCGTAGGGGCGGGCGCCGAGGACCACGATGCGGTCGGCCATCAGCACCGCCTCCTCGATGTTGTGGGTGACCAGGACGACGGCCCGGGTGGGGAACTGGCCGGATTCCCACAGTTCCATCAGCTCGCCGCGCAGGTTCTCGGCGGTGAGCACGTCGAGCGCGGAGAACGGCTCGTCCATCATCAGCACGTCCGGTTCGACGACCAGGGCCCGGGCGAAGCCGACCCGCTGGCGCATGCCGCCGGAGAGTTCCTTGGGGTAGGCGGACTCGAAGCCGGCCAGGCCGATCAGGTCGATGGCCTGGGCGGCGGCCAGGGCGCGGTCCCGGGGCGGCACCCCGCGGGCCTCCAGGCCGAGCTCGACGTTCTGCCGGACGGTCAGCCAGGGCAGCAGTGCGAAGGTCTGGAAGACGAGCGCGCTGCCGGGGTTGGCGCCGGTGAGCGGGGTGCCGCGGTAGCGGACGGTGCCGGAGGTGGGCGGGATGAGGCCGGCGAGGCAGCGCAGCAGGGTGGACTTGCCGGAGCCGGAACGCCCGAGCAGCGCGACGATCTCGCCGGACCGCACGGCGAGGTCGATGCCGGAGAGCACCGGCAGCTCCCCGGCGGCGCCGGCGTAGGCCTTGGTCAGGCCGACGGTCTCCAGCAGGACCTCGTCGTCGCCCGCGGTGTCGGGAGCCGAGGCGGGTACGGGGCCGGGCCGGGCGGCACGGGAGCGGAAGGGGAAGCGCATCGGCGGACTCCGGACTACAGCGAGTAGCGGCGCTCGGCCAGCCGGTACAGCCGGCGCCAGAGCAGGCGGTTGAGGGCGACGACGTAGAGGCTCATCACCGCGACCCCGGCGAGCAGGTGCGGGTGGTCGCCGTGTTCGGCGGCCCGGGCGATGTACGCGCCGAGGCCGGTCGCGGTCAGCGTGGTGCCGCCGAAGGTGACCACCTCGGCGACGATGGAGGCGTTCCAGGCGCCGCCGGAGGCGGTGATGCCGCCGGTGACGTACGCCGGGAAGACGCCCGGGATGATCAGCCGCCGCCAGCGCTGCCGGCCGCGCACGCCGAGGTCGTCCATCGCCTCGCGCAGGTCGGCGGGGACGGCCATGGCGCCGGCGATGGCGTTGAACAGGATGTACCACTGGGAGCCGAGGGCCATCAGCAGGATGCCGCCGAGGTCGATCGACACCCCGGTGCGCAGCAGCAGCCAGACGGCGAGCGGGAAGAGGAAGTTGGCGGGGAAGCCGGCCAGCACCTGGACGACCGGCTGGGCGATCCTGGTCAGCCGGGGCGAGAAGCCGATCTTCACGCCGATCGGCACCCAGACGACGGTGGCCACCGCGACCAGCACCACCACCCGGGCGGCGGTGGCGAGGCCGAGCAGCAGCGGCTCGCCGAAGACGCCGAGGCCGGTGCGGTCGACGAGGTAGCGGCCGAGGTCGACGACGCCCCAGAGCACGATCCCGCCGGAGACGAGGGCGAAGGCCACGTCCCC
The DNA here is from genome assembly GCF_042792155.1 of Kitasatospora sp. NPDC056651. Taxonomy (NCBI): domain Bacteria; kingdom Bacillati; phylum Actinomycetota; class Actinomycetes; order Kitasatosporales; family Streptomycetaceae; genus Kitasatospora; species Kitasatospora sp. NPDC056651. The sequence continues at coordinate 17,647 of NZ_JBHTWX010000044.1, forward strand.
GGCGCGCCGCCGGGCGGGGTGGGCGGCCGGCCGGCGGTCGGCGGTGCCGAACACCCGCCCCGCGGTGCCGTGGACCCGCCCGGCGGTGCCGAACACCCGTCCGGCCCGGTTCAGGGCCCGCCCCGCGGGGCGCAGCGCCCGGCCGAGCGCGGCGGGCAGGTGGGAGCGGCGCAGCAGGTCCAGCACGACCGAGCGCTGGACCTCGGTGGCCTCGGACTGCTCGTTCTTGAACCGCTCGGCCCAGGCGGTGAGCGGCCGCCAGAACAGGAAGTTGACGCCGATCACCAGCACCACCATGGTGGCGATCGCCCAGCCGACCCGGCCGAGGTCCCCGGCGGCGATGGCGGCGCCCGCGTACGAGCCGACCCCGGGCAGCGCGTACCGCTGGTTGTCCACGGTGATCGCCTCCGAGGCGACCAGGAAGAACCAGCCGCCGCCGAAGCCGAGCATGCCGTTCCAGACCAGGCCGATCATGCCCGAGGGCAGCTCGACCTTCCAGAACCGCATCCACCGGCTGAACCCGAACGAGCGCGACAGCTCGTCGAGTTCGGGGGGCAGCGAGACCAGCGCCTGGTAGAAGGCGAAGGTCATGTTCCAGGCCTGGGAGGTGAAGATGGCGAACACGGCCGCGCACTCCAGGCCGAGCATCGAGCCGGGGAACAGGGCGAGGAAGCCGGAGACGGCGACGCTCAGGAAGGCGAGCACCGGCACCGACTGGAGGATGTCCAGCGCCGGGATCAGCACCCGCTCCAGCCGGCGGCTGCGGGCGGCGGCGTAGGCGTAGCAGAAGGTGAAGACCACCGAGACGGCGAGCGCGGCGAACATCCGCAGCAGCGAGCGCACCGCGTCGTACGGCAGCCGGGCGGGGTCGGTGTCGACGGCCGCGTCCCGGGCGGTGGCGAAGCGGAGGGTGCCGCCCTGGCCGAGGCGCAGGGCGAGGTAGAGCAGCACCAGGACGGCGGCGGCGACGACCAGGTCCACCCACACCCGGCCGCCCAGACGGCTCGCCGTCCGGGTGGGCAGCGGGCCCCGGGACAGGGCCGGGGCGGACTTCGGCAGGGTCATGGCGGCACCTCCGGCGCAAACCCGGGCAGTCTGCTCCCTCGGTACGTCCGTACGCAAACCCGTCCCGCCCCGGGACGCCGACGGGAGCCCCGCCCGTGTGCTACCCCCGTGTACTACCCCGTGCGCTGCCCCGTCGGGCCGTCGGCGGCCTCGACGAACTCCAGCAGGTTGCCGACGGGGTCGGTGGTGTAGAAGCGGCGCCGGGGCGGCAGGCTGTCGTCCCAGACCACCAGGACCCCCAGTTCGGACAGCCGCAGCGCGAACTCGTCGATCTCGCGGACCGCGATCCCGGGATGCGCCTTGGTGCTGGGCCGGAACCGCTCCTCGATGCCCAGGTACAGCCGGACCCGCCCGCCGTCGGCGGCGAACCAGCAGCCGCCGCGCCCGGTCAGCGGCCCGGGTTTGGGGATCTCGGCCATCTGGAGGACGTCGCCGTAGAAGGCGCGCAGCAGCGCCTCGCTGCCGGGTGGTGCGGAGAGCTGGACGTGGTCGAGGGCCGTGATCACTGAGGCCTCCTCTCGGACGGGTCGGACGGGTCGGACGGGTCGGACGGTGCGGACCGGCCGGGCGGTGCGGACGGTCCGGCCGGGGCGTGCCGCCGGGCCGCGGTGACCAGCAGCCGGGCGGTCCGGGTGGGCAGGTCCAGGTGCCGGGCGATCCACTGCGGGTCGTGCCCGTGGGTGGCGAACACCCAGGCGGTGTACAGCCGGTTCAGGCCGGGCGCGCCGGGGGAGAGCAGCAGCGGGCGGACCTGCTCCATCGGGAAGCCGTCCAGCGAGCGGGCGCTGAACCACTGGGCGTCCCCGCCCAGCGGCCCGGCGCCGGCCAGTGCCGCGGCCGTGCCCGCCCGTCGCCGGCTGGTGGCCAGCAGCAGGGCGAGCAGCAGCCCGGCGGCCGAGGCGCCGATGAACGTGCCGGACAGGAAGAGCCGCAGCGGGTCGGGCGCGAGGCCGACGGCGAGGCCCTCGGCGGTGATCAGCAGCAGGACGCCGCACAGCGCGGTCCCTCTGCCGGTCCTGGGGAACAGGACGGTTCGGGTCATCGCGGGAGTCCTCCTTCGGTGGTCGTCGTGCTTTCCGGGACGGGCGTGCTTTTCCGGGGTGGTCATGCCTTCCGGGACGGGCGTGCCGTCTCGGGCGGTCGTGGGTGCCCGGTCCGGCCGTGTGGCAGGGGTCAGGAGGCCCGGACCAGCCGGGGGTCGTACTTGTAGCCGATCTGGCGGACGGTCGCGATCGCCTCCCGGTGCCCGGGGCCGAGCTTGCGCCGGATCCGGGCGATGTGGGTGGCGATGGTGCGGGAGTCGCCGGTGTCCGGGCGGCCCCAGACGTTCTCCATCAGCTGGCGCCGGGAGTGCACCCGCAGCGGGTTGCCGACCAGGTGGGCGAGCAGCTCGAACTCCAGGTACGGCATGGTGACCTGGCGGCCCTCGACGGTGACGGTGCGCTGGTCGGTGTCCACCACCAGGCCGGGCGCGGGGGCCGTCCGCGGGGCCGGGCGGCGGGCCGGGGCGGGTGTGGGGTGGTCCGAGAAGAGGGCGTCGAGCCTGGGGTAGCGCAGGGCCATGGCGGAAGGACTCCTTCGGGGTCTGGTCGGACGGGAACGCGGACGGACGGGAACACGGACGGGCGGGAGCGCCGGCGGGTCGTGCGGCGGCCGGTCGTGCGGTGGCCGGGCCGCTCAGCGGCCGGGGTGCCAGGTGGCTTCCAGCCGGGTGGTCCCGTCCGGCGCGGTGACGGTCCGCCAGCGGGCCCGCAGCCCGCCGGCGCCCCTGCCCACCGTGCCGTCCGCCGTACCGTTCGCGGTCCCGTCCGCCGGGCCGGCCCTCAGGACGGTGCTGTCCAGTGGGCTCGCCGCCAGGCGTCGGCCGACGGCGGCGAGGGTGGAGCGCAGTCGGCCCCGGTCGGTGGTCGGACGGGTGGGCTGGAAAGCGGCGACGATGGTCATGGCAGGTCACCTCCGTGACAGGACGGCGGACAGGGATGCGCGCGGTGGACACGGATGCGCGCGGTGGGCCGGGAGGGGCCCAGGGGGTGCCCGGGCGGGCCGGGGTGGCCCGAGGGCACCCGGGCGGGATCAGTGGTTCAGCGCGGTCTGGACGATCTTGACGATGACCATGACCATCGCGATCAGCAGGTAGGCGCGCAGCGCGCCCATGCCGATCTTGCGGGCGGTGGAGAGCACCGGCTTGTCGAGGGTCTCCAGCGGGGGCATCCGCCAGTTCTCCCGGCCGGTGCGGTCGATGGGGTCCTCCTTGGTGCCCCGGCGCCCGAAGGTGAAGAAGTACCCGGCGACGAGCACCCCCGCGATGCCGCAGCCGGCCATGATCCACAGGATCGCCTCGGAGCTGATGTCCGGCCAGACCACGGCGGCGGTGAGGATCAGCGAGAGCATCACCAGGGCGCCGACCACGGCGGAGGTGAAGGCGTTGGTCTTGGGGCCGTTGACCCAGGGGCCGAGGACGGCCTTGTCGTTGCAGAGCAGCAGCAGGAAGACGGTCGCGGAGGGCAGCAGCACCCCGGCCAGCACCTGGACGAACTGGGTCATCAGGCCCTGGGTGTAGTCGGTGGAGAGCAGCGTGATCGCCGCCGCCGCGACCACCAGGCCCGCGTAGATCCCGTAGAAGCCCTTCGCGCCCTTCACGCCCCGGTGCAGCGAGTGCTTGATGCCGAACACGTCACCGATCGCGTACGCGGTGGACAGGGACACCGCGAAGGCGCCGATGATCGAGGCGTCCAGCAGCGCGATGGCGAACAGCACGCCGGCCAGGTGGCCGGCCTTGTCCTCGATGCCCCGGGCGACGGCGGCGGCGTCGGAGAACTGGCCGAAGCCGTCGGTGCCGGCGAAGGCGGCGGCGGTGAAGCCCATCATGGCGGCGGCGCCGACGATCACCACGACGATGCCGATCCAGAGGTCGACCTTCTCGTACGTCATGAAGCGCGGGGTGATCCGCTTGTCGATGACGTAGGACTGCTGGAAGAACAGCTGCCAGGGGGCGACGGTGGTGCCGACGATGGAGATGATCACCAGCATCACGGCGGCGAGCTGCCCGGAGCCGCCCGGCATGCTCGGGACGACGAAGTCGTGGGCCATCTGCGAGGTCTTCGGGTGGACCATGAAGTAGATCGGGACCAGCAGCAGCGAGCCTATGCACAGGGTGACGGCGACGCGCTCGAAGCGCTGGAAGGAGCCGGTGAAGGCCGAGGCGATGATGATCCCGGCCGCCAGGACCACCGAGGCGACCTTCGGCAGGCCCAGGTACCCGGCCGCCAGCGTGACCCCGATGAACTCGGTGACCAGCGTCAGCGCGTTCAGCAGGAACAGGTCGATCACGCTGAACGCGCCCCAGAACTTGCCGAACCGCTCCAGGATCAGCCGTGCGTGCCCGACCCCGGTGACGGCGCCCAGGCGCAGCACCATCTCCTGGTTGACGTAGAGCACCGGGACGAGCATCAGCAGCGTCCACAGCAGCTGGGTGCCGTAGTTCTGCCCGGCCTGCCCGTAGGTGGAGAAGGCGCCGGCGTCGTTGTCGCCGACCATCACGATCAGGCCGGGGCCGACGATCGCGAGCAGGGTCTTCAGTCTCGCCGACAGGCCGTGGCGAGGAGTGGTGTCGTCGAGCCGGATGGTGCCGAGCGCGCCCTTGATGTCGCCGACGTGCGCGTCGTCGAGGACGGCCGAACGCGGCTCGGGCACCGTGGAGTTGAGGGTGGCGTGAGTGGTCATGACGTTTCCTCCCTGGCCCCGGACAGGCGGGGCGGGTCGGAGGCAGGCGGCGGCGTTCCCTGCGTGGGTGCGGGCATGGCGCATCGGCGCGCGGCGGTGCGGCCCGGACGAAGGCGTGCGGGCATGGCGAAGTCGCGTGCGGACGTGGCGTGCTGGACCTGACGTGTCGTGACGTTCCGTCAGGAGATCGCGCAGGGAAGTGTGTTACCGCGTGCCGGAGGTGTACGAGGGCAGGCGGGGGTAGGGGCAACTGTGGCCCGGACTACTGCAATCCATGTCTCTCGCCTCCTCCCGGCCGGCGCACCCCGTGGTGCGTGTCATCGACGCGGCAAGGAGTGCACCGGCCCGCGCAACGCGACCGCCGGCTCACCCCAACTCGTCAGAGCTTATCCCCGCTCGGGGGTCATACTTGCGTACTTGGTAGAACCTTTACCTTTTGGAGGTCCTTTCCTGGACACCGGCCGGCCGACCCGACCGCCGGGGCCGACCGCCGGGGCCGACCGCCTCGGCTCTCGGCCCTCGGCCCTCGGCCCTCGGACCGGGGCCCGGCTAGGAGGCTTTGGTGACGGTCACCTTCAGGTGCTTCATGATCGGCTGGTCGCTCTGGGTGCTGTGGTCGCCGATCGCGCACAGCACGTTCAGCTCCGGCATGTACCCGGCCGCGCAGCCGCGCGGGATGTCGTACGGGACGGCGAGGTAACCGCGCACCGAGCGGGTGCTGCCGTCCCGGGCGGTGCTGGTCACGTCCACCCGGTCGAACTCGGCCAGGCCGCGCTCGCGCATGTCGTCCCGGTTCATGAACACCAGCGTTCGCAGGTTCTTCACACCCCGGTAGCGGTCGTCGTCCGAGTAGATGGTGGTGTTCCACTGGTCGTGCGAGCGCATCGTGCCCAGCGCCAGGGTGCCGGGCGCGGGAACGACGTCGGGCAGGGCGGCCGTGGAGAACTCGGCCCGGCCGGAAGGGGTCGCGAAGACCAGCTCGCGGGCCGGCTGCTTGATCCGGAAGCCCAGCGGCAGCCGCACCCGGCGGTTGAAGTCCTCGAAGCCGTCCAGCACCCGGGCCATGGTGTCGCGGATCCGGTCGTAGTCCTCGATGTACCACTCCCAGGGGGTGGGGCTGTCCGGCAGCGCCGCGCGGGCGATCCCGGCCACGATCGCCGGCTCGGAGAGCAGGTGCGGCGAGGCGGGGCGCCGCATGCCGACCGACAGGTGCACCATGCTCATCGAGTCCTCGACCGAGGTGGACTGCACCCCGGCCCGCTGGTGGTCCTTCTCGGTCCGGCCCAGGCACGGCAGGATCAGCGCCCGCCGCCCGTGCACCAGGTGGCTGCGGTTCAGCTTGGTGCTCACCTGGACGGTCAACTCGCAGGATTCCAGGGCCCGGAAGGTGTACGGGGTGTCCGGCGCGGCGAGCGCGAAGTTGCCGCCCATGCCGACGAACACCGTGATGTCGCCGCGCCGCATCGCCTCGATCGTGCCGACGGTGTCCAGCCCGTGCTCCCGCGGCGGCTCGATCCCGCACACCTCGGCGAGCCGGTCCAGGAACGCGGCGGCGGGCCGGTGGTCGATGCCGCAGGTGCGGTTGCCCTGGACGTTGCTGTGCCCGCGCACCGGGGAGGGCCCGGCCCCCTCGCGGCCCAGGTTGCCGCGCAGCAGCAGGAGGTTGACGATCTCCCGGACGGTGTCGACCCCGTGCTCGTGCTGGGTGACGCCCAGGCACCAGCTGAAGATCGACCGGTCGGCCTCCCGGTAGACCCGCGCCGCCTTGAGGACGTCGGCCCGGTCCAGCCCGCTCTGGCGCTCGATCTCCTCCCAGGGCGTGGCCGCGCAGAGGTCCCGGTAGGCCTCGAAGCCGGCGGTGTGGCGGTCGATGAACAGCCGGTCCAGCGCCCGTTCGTCGGTCGCGGACTGCTCCAGGACGGCCTTCGCCATGCCGCGCAGCAGCGCCATGTCGCCGCCGATCCTCGGCTGGAGGTTCAGGGTGCTGGTGCGGGTGGCCCGGTTCAGCGCCATGTCGGTGAAGTCGTGCGGGATGATCGTCCGGGTCGCCGCCGCCTCGATCAGCGGGTTGACGTGCACGATCCGCGCGCCGCGCTTGTACGCCTCGGCGAGCGAGGTGAGCATCCGGGGGGCGTTGGAGGCCGCGTTGACGCCCAGGATGAACAACGCGTCGGTGACCTCCCAGTCCTTGAGGTCGACCGTCCCCTTCCCGGTGCCGAGCGAGGCCTGGAGGGCCCGGCCGCTCGCCTCGTGGCACATGTTGGAGCAGTCGGGCAGGTTGTTGGTGCCCAGCTCGCGGGCCAGCAGCTGGTAGAGGAAGGTCGCTTCGTTGCCGAGCCGGCCGGAGGTGTAGAAGGCGGCCCGGTTCGGGTCGTCCAGTTCGCGCAGGGCGTGGCCGACCAGCGCGAAGGCGTCCTTCCAGCCGACCGGGACGTAGTGGTCGGTGGCCGGGTCGTAGACCATCGGCTCGGTGAGCCGGCCCTGGTCCTCCAGGGCGAAGTCGCTCCACCCGGACAGCTCGGTCACCGAGTGGGCGGCGAAGAACTCCCGGCCGACCCGCCTGCGGGTCATCTCCCAGGTGACGTGCTTGATGCCGTTCTCGCAGATGTCCAGGTGCAGGCCCTTGGTGTCGTCGGGCCAGGCGCAGCCGGGGCAGTCGAAGCCGCCGTTCTCGTGGTTCATCCGCATCACCGCCCGCGGCCCGTCCAGGTACGCGCCCTCGCGGACCAGGAAGCGGGTGACGCTCTTGGCGGCGCCCCAGCCGGCGGCCGGGTGGTGGTACGGCTGGACGTGGGGCGGGCCGGCGGGGGAGGGGCCGACCTCCTCCTCCCGCCGCCGTTCCTGCGGGGTGGCGCTCACTTCGTCGTCGTCGGAGGTGCTCACGGCAGTCGCCTTCCGTCGCGCGGGAGGGCGCACGGGGTCGGACACCCGGCGTCGGGGTCGAGGCTACGTCGGGGGGTCGTGGCCCGCTCGTCGAGCGGCCGGGACGGCGGAGGGGCGTCCGCTACTCCGTCCCGGTGGCATCCGCGGTGGTGTCGACGTGGCCCGTGTCGACGTGGCCGGAGCCGACGCGGTCGGTGTGGACGCGGTCGGTGTGGACGCGGTCGGTGTCGACGCGGTCGGTGCGGGTGTAGACGTTCATCGAGTCGCCGCGCAGGAAGCCGACCAGGGTCAGCCCGGTCTCCTCGGCGAGCTCCACGGCCAGCGAGGACGGCGCGGAGACCGCCGCGAGCACCGGGACGCCCGCCATCACGGCCTTCTGCACCAGCTCGAAGGACGCCCGGCCGCTGACCATCAGCACCGTGCCGCGGGCCGGCAGCAGGCCCTCGCGCAGCGCGTGGCCGACCACCTTGTCCACGGCGTTGTGCCGGCCCACGTCCTCGCGCAGGCACAGCAGCCGCCCGTCGGCGTCGAACAGCCCGGCCGCGTGCAGGCCGCCGGTGCTCTCGAAGACCTTCTGGGCGGCGCGCAGCCGCTCGGGCAGCGCGGAGAGCAGGGCGGGGGTGACGCGCAGCCCGTCCCCGGCGACGCTCCACGGCGCGGTGGTCCGCACCGCGTCCAGGCTGGCCTTGCCGCACAGGCCGCAGGAGGAGGTGGTGTAGAAGTTGCGCTCCAGCGAGGCGTCGGGGGCGGGCACACCGGGGGCGAGCAGGACGTCCACCACGTTGTAGGTGTTGCCGCCGTCGGCGGTGGCGCCGGCGCAGTAGCGGATGCCGGCCACCTGCTCGGCGGCGTGCACCACGCCCTCGCTGACCAGGAAGCCGGCCGCCAGGTCGAAGTCGCTGCCGGGGGTGCGCATGGTCACCGTCAGCGGGCGGCCGCCGACCCGGATCTCCATCGGCTCCTCGGCGGCCAGGGTGTCGGGGCGGTACGAGGGCGCGCCCTGGCGCAGGCGCAGCACTCTGCGGGGGACGGTCACTCGGCCCATGGTCGTCGGCTCCTCGGTGAGGGTGGGGGCGGTCCGGTCGTTCGTACGTTCGCACATCCGTGCGTCCGTACGGACTCTACGGATCCATCCTCGCCCGTCCGAGGGGGCGGCCCGGGCCGTCCGGCCTACTCTCCGGGTCCCACCGACAGCACGACCGCGCTGGCCGCCCCGGCCGGGGTGTCGTAGTTCACCGTCTCCCCGGGGTGCCGCCCGATCAGCGCCTTCCCGAGCGGACTGTCGAAGGTCACCAGGGTGAGGTCCCGTTCCTCCGCCATCTCCGAGATCTCGACGGTCTCCTCCATCCCGTCGTCGAACCGCACGGTCACCGTCGAACCCACCCCCACCACCCGGGTGGACGGCGCCCCGGCCGCCTCGGCCTCGCGCAGCCGCCCCTCCAACTCGGCGATCCGCCGGTCCAGCCGCGTCACCTCCGACGCCCGCTGCAACTCGTCCGCCGCGTCCGCCTGGTCTCCCGGCTCCACCCCCCGCAGCGTCGCGGCCACCTTCTCCCGCTCCGCCCGCAGCTGCGCCAGCTCCTCGCGCACCGCCCGCAGGCCCTCGGCACTGATCGGTTCCGGCCCACCGTTCATCCCAAGCTGGCTCATCCCAAGCTCCCGGGGCTGCTCTTCACACGCTCGAACACCGGCCGCCTCCCATTACCCCACCCCACCGGGGCGGCAGCAACTTCCGGACCGTCCGGCCGTCGGACTGCCCGACCGACTGACCGACTGACCGACCGGCCAGCCGGCCGTCCGGTCCGGCCGTCCGGTCCGGCCGACCGTGCGGAGCGGCCCGACGGGGCGCGGGTCACCGTGCGGGCGACCGCGCCGGCACGACCGGTTCGAGGAAGACGCTGGGTGCACCGTGCCAGGAGACGGCGAGGGCTTCGCGGGCCCGGGTGCAGGCCACGAAGAGCAGGCTCAGCTCGCCGTCCAGGTCCTCGCGGTGCTGCAACGGGTCGGTGTCCTCCGGGGTGATCGCGCTGGGCATGGGCAGCAGGCCGGCGCTGACGCCCGCCACGGCGACGCAGCGGAACTCCAGTCCCTTCATCCGGTGCATGGTGCCGATCCGCACGCCGGGGGAGGGGGTGCTGCCGAGCACGTGGGCCGGTGTCCCGCTCCGCTCCAGGGCCTCGGCGATGTCGCGGCCGAACCGGACGGTCCGGACGGCGACCCCGATGTCCTCGGGGCTCACGCCGGAGGCGGTCCACTCCCGGACGCGGGTGGCGAGGAACCGGATCTCCTCGGCCTGGTCGAGGTGGCCGTGGACCTCGGGATGGGCGCCGTGCAGGGTGGAGTGGTAGCCGGCCAGCGACTCCTCCCCGCCGTCCATGTCGTCCGGGCGTTCGCCGGTCAGTAGGGACGCGGACCAGCTGAGGATCTCCTGCGTCGTCCGGTAGTTGACCCGCAGCCGGAAGGAGCGGCCGACCACCTGGATGCCGAGCGAGCGCAACGAGACCTTGTTCCCGTATATCCGCTGGTGCGGATCGCCGGCGAGGAAGAGGTCGTCCGGCCCGGTGGCCACCAGGGCGCGCAGGAAGCGCCACTGGACGGGGTGCAGGTCCTGCGCCTCGTCGATCACCACGTGCCGGAACGGACGCTCGGCCGCGTCGTCGAGCGCCCGCGCGGCCCGTGCGCAGACCTGGAGCGAGGTCAGCTCCCCGGCCTGGCGCAGTTCCTCCTCGAACTCGGCCACCACGCGCCATAGTTCGGCCCGCTCCGAGGCTCCGAGGGCCCTGCCCCGGCCGGACCGCGGTGCCTTCAGGTACTGCTCCGGGCTCCCGATCGCCTGGGCCAGGACGACCTGCCGCCACTCCTGGTCGAGGAACAGGTCGGTGAACCCGGCGCCGAGCCGGCGGGTGACCCGCCCCCAGCGGGCGAGGACGGCGCGCTGCTCGAAGAGGACCTTCGACGGGGCGCCGGCGCGGGAGCGCCGGAGGACCTCGTCGGCCAGCGCGTCGACGGTGACCACCCGGACCTTCGCCCGGATCCGCCGGTCCGTGACGAGCAGGGCGAGGCAGCGTTCCAGCTCCGCGGCGAGGTCCCCGGAGAAGGTGGTCAGCAGAATCGATCCGTCAGGTGCGTCGGCGGGCAGCCGACGAGCCAGGTGGTAGGCCCGGTGCAGCGCCACCACCGTCTTCCCCGTCCCGGGGCCACCGGTGACCCGGGCCGGCCCGCTGTAGGACTCCCGGTAGGCGACCCGGTACTGGGCCGGGTGCAGGAAGATCCGCCAGGCGTCGAAGGGACGCTCCAGGATCTCCAGCAGCTCGTCGGGGCCGGACACCAGGGCGACCCGGCCGCGCGCCCGGGCCATCGCCGAGACCAGGCCGTCCGCGGGCTGTTCGACGCTCACGGGGGCGGCCGCCCTGGCGTACGCCCGGACGATCTCCCGGTCGATCTCGGCCGGCTCCATCCCGCTGGCCAGGCCGATCAGGACGTCGAACTGCTGCTCCGGCAGCACCCGGTGGAGCGCTTCCAGATGGGCTTCGTCGGGGAGCAGCCGGATGATCGGCAGGATCTCCTCGTCGACTCCCAGGCTGCGCAGGACCTTGTCGGAGCGGTCGGCGAACAGCCGCCGGGGTTCGTCGGCGGCCAGGGCCTTCAACGACCGGGAGGCCCGCTCCAGCGCGACGTCGTTGCGGATCTCGACGCCCTGGGTGGCGGCGTTGACCGAGGCCCGGTGCTTGACGGCCCAGTCGTTGGCCTTGTCGTGGGGGAGGACCTTCAGCAGGAGGTAGCCGTCGCCCTGGTCGGCCTTGAGGACGACCCCGCGCCAGAAGTCGGTGATCCTGATCGTCCGGATCCGGGGGTCCCGCTGGTTGGTGAGCTTCTCCAGGTGCACGCCGGTGTGGGTGGCCCCGGTGAACTTCTCGAAGGTCTCGAAGACCCGGCGTTGCACCGGCTTCTCCAGCGCCGCGAACTCCATCAGGAAGTCCCGGTGCATGCCCAGCGTCGCCACCCCGGCCCCCTCGCGCCCCTGTCCGTCCGCCTCACTGTACTGGCCTGGCGATCACTCGGAGCGCGGGCCGGAACCGGGCACCGCCGGCCGGCGACGCAGGGCGGGCCGCTCCCGGCCGAACCCTGGTCCGAGGGGTGGCGGTGATCACCTTCGGGGGTGGGGTGGGGGTGAAAGCGCAGGTCGGGGGCTTGGGTGGGGTGGGGCCGGGAGGGGCCGGGGGTCGGGGGCGCGGGCGGGCGAAGCTACCATGTGGGCAACACCCTCAGCTCGAAAGATGGACTTGTGACTGTCAACGACGACGTGTTCACGGACTGGAAGAACCGCGAGGAGATCGCGGAGTCGATGATCCCGATCATCGGGCGGCTGCACCGGGAGCGGGACGTCACCGTTCTGCTCCACAGCAGGTCCCTGGTGAACAAGTCGGTGGTCAGCATCCTCAAGACGCACCGCTTCGCCCGGCAGATAGCCGGCGAGGAGCTCTCGGTCACCGAGACGATGCCGTTCCTGGAGGCCCTGACCACCCTGGACCTCGGCCCCTCGCAGATCGACCTCGGCATGCTCGCCGCGACGTACAAGGCGGACGACCAGGGGCTGTCGGTGGCGGAGTTCACCGCCCAGGCCGTCTCCGGCGCGACCGGTGAGAACAAGCTGGAGCGCCGGTCCGGGCAGGACGTCGTGCTGTACGGGTTCGGCCGCATCGGGCGCCTGGTCGCCCGGCTGCTGGTCGAGAAGGCCTCGGGCAACGGCCTGCGGCTGAAGGCCATCGTCGTGCGCAACAGCGGTGGCGACGACCTGGTGAAGCGCGCCTCGCTGCTGCGGCGCGACTCGATCCACGGCCAGTTCCAGGGCACGATCACCGTCGACGAGGCGAACAACAAGATCATCGCCAATGGCAACGAGATCACGGTGATCTACTCCGACGACCCGACCAAGGTCGACTACACGGAGTACGGGATCAAGGACGCGATCCTGATCGACAACACCGGCCGCTGGCGCGACCGCGAGGGCCTGTCGAAGCACCTGCGCCCCGGTATCGCCAAGGTCGTGCTGACCGCGCCGGGCAAGGGCGACGTCCCGAACATCGTGCACGGCGTCAACCACGACACGATCAAGCCGGACGAGCAGATCCTGTCCTGCGCCTCCTGCACCACCAACGCCATCGTCCCGCCGCTGAAGGCGATGGAGGACGAGTACGGCGTGGTCCGCGGCCACGTGGAGACCGTCCACTCGTTCACCAACGACCAGAACCTGCTGGACAACTACCACAAGGCCGACCGCCGCGGCCGCTCGGCACCGCTGAACATGGTGATCACCGAGACCGGTGCCGCCTCGGCCGTCGCCAAGGCCCTGCCGGACCTCCAGGCGAAGATCACCGGCAGCTCGATCCGCGTCCCCGTGCCGGACGTCTCCATCGCGATCCTCAACCTCCAGCTGAAGCGGGAGGCCAACCGCGAGGACGTCCTGGAGTACCTGCGGAACGTCTCGCTGACCTCGCCGCTGAAGCGCCAGATCGACTTCACCGACTCGCCGGACGCCGTCTCCAGCGACTTCATCGGCTCGCGCCACGCCTCGATCGTGGACGCCGGCGCGACCAAGGTCGAGGGTGACAACGCGATCCTCTACCTGTGGTACGACAACGAGTTCGGCTACTCGTGCCAGGTCATCCGGGTCGTCCAGTACGTCTCGGGCGTCGAGTACCCGACCTTCCCGGCTCCGGCGGTCTGATCCACCGGTAGCGCTGCGCCCGCGGGGCGGTGACCGACAGGTCGCCGCCCCGTCGGCGTACCCCGGGCAGGCGGTCGCTATCTTGAGGGGTCACTGACAGGCCAAGGGAGGGCGATGGGGATGGGTGGTCGGCGGGTACTCGCCGCGGTGGCGGCGGCTGGGGTGCTGACGGGCGTGCTGACGGGGTGCTCCTCCGGCGGGTCGAAGAGCGCGGACGGGGCGGCCGCCGCCGCGTCGGCGTCGGGCCCGGCGGCCGCGACGGGTGCGGCGGCGACGGGCGCCGCGGGTACGGCGGAGACGGGTACGGCGGGGGCGGCCACGCCCACCGCCCCGGCCGCGACGGGCACCGGAGCCCCCGTGCCGGCGCCGCCCGCCGCGGTGGAGGCGCCGCACGGGGACCTGGAAGCGGCGCTGCTGGACGACAAGGTGGTCGGCCAGGTGCTGCCGGACGCCAAGTCGATGGCGGGCTGGGAGGAGGAGAAGCGCAAGGTCGACACCGCCGACCACACCGTCACCTGTGCCGGAGCCGCCGCCGCCTCCTGCGCCGGCAAGCCGCTCAGCGGGTCGGTGCGCTTCTCCTCGGGCGACGTGGTCGTCCGCTTCCTGGTGGACACCCTGCCCAGCCGGGACGCGGCCGCGCAGCGGCTGAAGGAGAACTACGCCTCCTACGCCGCCGGGCCGTTCAGGAAGATCGACACCCCGGCGCTGGGCAGCGAGAGCCAGGCCTTCCAGGGGATGCTGGCCGAGGGAGAGGGCGTCGGCATCGTGGTGCGCTCGGGCACCGTGGTGGCGAGCGTGACCAACGAGGGCGGGCCGGTGGACGTCGCGGCGACGCGGAGGTTCGCGGTGATGCTGGTGAAGCGGATCGAACAGGCGCAGTCCGGGGTGACGCCGGACGCCGGGCTCGGCGTCGGCTGAGCACCCGTCCTCGCGCGGGCACGGCGCTGGGCTGGGCAAACGGATGTCAGTCGGCCGTGATATGTACCTATCGCGTGGCCACCGTTCGGTCATGTGACGGATACCGATGACGTTCGAGGGGGCCACACATGCCGCTGTTCCGACGCCGCTCCGGCGAGGAGGGCGCGCAGGACCGGGCCGGGTGGCGCGGTTTCGGCCTCGGCCGGCGGGGCGCCGGATCGGGCGCGCAGACCGGCGGCGGCGAGCCCCGGCTGGACCCGGCGTACGGGGACGACGCGGTGCGCCTGATGCTCCGGCAGGCCGCCGCCGGGGACTGGGCCGCGGTGCGCCCGGCGCTGGCCGCCGCCGACGGCGGCGAGCTCTCCTTCCTCGTCGGGGCGATGTCCGAGCTGCCCCGGGTCGAGCAGTGGACGGCCCGGGCGCTGGCCGAAACGCCGGACGACACCCTGCTGCTGGTGCTGTCCGGCGCCCGGCACGTCGTCTGGGGCTGGGAGGCCCGGACGGGCGCCTGGGCCAAGGACGTCACCGAGGAGCGGTGGAAACTGTTCCACCGACGGCTGGACACCGCCGAGGAGCAGCTGCTGGAGGTCGCCGAGCGCGAGCCCTCCTGGCACGTCCCCTGGAGCTTCCTCCAGCGCGGCGCCCTCGGGGCCTCGCTCGGCCCGGACGTCGCCGCCTGCCGCTACGAGGCCGCGCTGCGCCGGGCGCCCGGGCACGTCGGCACGCACCGGGTGCGGTTGCAGCAGCTGAGCGCCAAGTGGGGCGGCTCGCACGAGGAGATGCACGGGTTCGCCAGGGCCACGATGCTGGCCGCCCCCGAGGGCAGCCCGCTCGGCGAGCTGGTGGCCCTCGCGCACCTGGAGCACTGGCTGGCCCTCCCGGACGGCGAGGACCACGCCTACCTGACCAGTCCCGCCGTGGTGTCCGGGCTCCAGGAGGCGGCCTTCCGGTCCGTCCTGCACCCGGACTTCACACCCGCGCGCGGCTGGCAGGCGAGCTTCAACGCCTTCGCGATGGCCTTCTCCCTCGCCGGCCAGCCCAAGACCGCGCGCCTGCTGTTCGACGCGCTGGACGGCTGCGTGACCAGCGCGCCCTGGCACTACCTGGCGGGCGAGCCGGTCAAGGCCTTTCGCGCCCACCGCGACCGCTGCGCCGCCTCCTGGCGCTGAGCCGTCGTCCGTCCGCTCCACCCACCACCGTCACCCACCCCGCGATCGAAAGAGCCTCCGGTGTCCCCTACCGACAACCCGACGAGTGCGCACACCTTCCAGGTGGACCTGCGCGGCCTGGTGGACCTGCTCTCCCACCACCTCTACTCCAGCCCCCGGGTCTACCTGCGCGAGCTGCTGCAGAACGCGGTGGACGCGATCTCCGCCCGCCGCGCCCTCGACCCCGGGGCGCCGGCCGCCATCACCGTCCGCGCCGACGACGAGCTGTCCGTCACCGACACCGGCATCGGCCTGACCGAGCAGGACGTCCACACCTTCCTCGCCACCATCGGCCGCAGCTCCAAGCGCGACGCCGACGGCCGGCTCGACGGCGCCGGGCTGGCCCGCGCCCGCGGCGACTTCATCGGCCAGTTCGGCATCGGCCTGCTCGCCTGCTTCGTGGTCGCCGACGAGATCACCGTGCTCACCCGCTCCGCCGCC
Organism: Kitasatospora sp. NPDC056651; assembly: GCF_042792155.1. Lineage (NCBI taxonomy): Bacteria > Bacillati > Actinomycetota > Actinomycetes > Kitasatosporales > Streptomycetaceae > Kitasatospora > Kitasatospora sp. NPDC056651. The sequence continues at coordinate 33,613 of NZ_JBHTWX010000044.1, forward strand.
ACCCCGGACGCCCCGGCGATCGAGTGGCGCGGCAGCTCCGACGGCAGCTACACCATCCGCGCCCTGCCCGCCTCGGCCAAGCCCGAGCCGGGCACCACCGTCACCCTCACCCCGCGCGCCGCCGCCGCCGAGTGGACCCGCCCCGGCCGGGTCCTCACCCTCGCCCGGGACTTCGGCGGCCTGCTGCGCCACGACGTGACGGTGGTCGACGCCAACGGCACCGAGCACCGGGTCAACCGCACCCCGCCGTGGGCCGAGCGGCACGCCTCCCCGCTCGCCAGGCGCGACGCCCTCACCGAGTACTGCCGCGCCGCCTTCGACTTCGCCCCGCTCGACACCATCGAGCTGGACCTGCCGCTGGTCGGCCTGCGCGGCGTCGCGTACGTCCTGCCCGACGCCGCCCCGCCCTCGCGCCGCAACGGCCACCGGGTGCACCTCAAGGGCATGCTGCTCTCCGACCAGGCCCACGAACTGCTGCCGGACTGGGCGTTCTTCGTCCGCTGCGTCGTCGACACCGACGGGCTGCGCCCCACCGCCTCCCGCGAGGGCCTGTACGCCGACGAGACGCTGGCCGCCGTGCGCGACGCGCTCGGCGCCAGGATCCGCGACTGGCTGACCGGCCTGTCCGCGAGCGACCCGGCGCTGCTGCACCGCTTCCTGTCCGTCCACCACCTCGCCGTCAAGGAACTCGCCCGCTACGACGACGAGTTGCTGCGGATGATGCTGCCCTGGCTGCCGTTCGAGACCACCGACGGCAACGTCACCCTGGACGAGTTCGCCCGCAGCCACCCGGTGGTGCTGGTGGCCCGTACCGTCGAGGAGTTCCGGCAGGTCGCCCCGATCGCCGGCGCGGCCGGGCTCGGCGTGGTCAACGGCGGCTACACCTACGACCGCGACCTGGTGCACCGGCTGCCCGAGATCCGCCCCGGCGTCTCGGTCTCCGACCTCGACCCGGGCACCGTCACCGCGCACCTGGACTCCGTCGACCCGGCCACCGAACTGGCCGCCAACGCCTTCCTGACGATCGCCCGCGAGGTGGTCGGCCGGTTCGACTGCGACGTCGCGCTGCGCAGCTTCCACCCGACCAACGCGCCCGCCCTGCTGCTCGACAACAGGGAGGCCCGGCACGAGCGCACCCGGGCCCAGCTCGCCGACGAGGCCGACGGCCTGTGGGCGGACATCCTGGGCTCGCTGCGCGCCGAGGTGCCCCGCGCCCAGCTGGTGCTCAACCACCTCAACCCGCTGGTGCGCCGCGCCGCCACCGTCACCAGCCGCGAACTGGCCGTCACCGCCGTCGAGGCGCTGTACGGGCAGGCCGTGCTGATGACCCGCCGCCCGCTCAAGGCCAGCGAGTCCGCCCTGCTCAACCGCTCCTTCATCAGCCTGCTCGACCACGCCATGCTCGGCCACGAGGCCGCCGGCGGCACCGGCTCCTCCGAGGGTGGCGGCACCGGCGGGACGGAGGCGTGATGCTGGACACCCCCGACGCGGTGATGGCCGCGCTGCGCGACAACGACGCCCGCCCGTACGGCCGGACCAGGACCGTCACCGCCGAGGAACTCGTCGACGCCGCCGAGCAGTTCGACGACACCGGGGTCCGCTCGATGGCCCTGCTGGAGCTGATGGAGGCCTACGAGTACGACGGTGAGCGCAGCAAGAGCCCGGTCGTCTTCGCCCGCGTCCTCAGGCTCTGGGACACCGACCCGGACGGCTTCGGCGACTGGGCCGGGCAGCAGGTGCTCTGGCGCTTCAAGTGGGTCGCCGACGCGCTCAAGGACACCCCGGACGTCCCGCTCGCGGCGATCCGGCGCTGGCACACCGAGCTGCGCGACCGCTACCGCGCGGCCGGCCACGACCTCCAGCCGTACTACGCCCAGCGCTACCACCTGGCCGCGCACACCGGCCTCGACGTGCAGGACGCCTACGAGCTGTGGGCGGCCCGCCCGCGCTCCGAGCTGAGCGACTGCCACGCCTGCGAGACCCGCGCCCGCGCCCGGCACTTCCTCGCCGCCGGGGACGACGCCCGGGCGCTGGAGACGCTCGCCCCGGTGCTGGACGGCCGCAGCGGCTGCGAGCAGGAGCCCTACCTCAGCCAGGCCACCGCGCTGCTCGCGCAGCTGCGCCAGGGCCGGCTGGACGAGGCCCGCTCCGGCCACCTCTCCGGCTACCGGTACGCCCGCGGCAAGGCCTCGATGCTGCACGCCGTCGGCCTGCACATCGAGTTCTGCGCGCTCTCCGGCAACGAGCCGCGCGGCCTGGAGCTGCTCGCCGAGAACCGCGACCTGTTCGCGGTCACCGGGGAGCCCGCCTCCCGGCTGGACTTCCTGACCGGCGTCGAGGTGCTGGCCGCCCAGCTCGCCCGGGCCGGCCACGGCGGGCTCGCGGTCAGCGGCCCGGCCGGCACCGCCTGGACGGTGGACACCCTGCTCGCCCACGCGCGCGCCGAGGCCGACGCGCTGGCCGCCCGGTTCGACGCCCGCAACGGCACCGGGGCCGTCGGCGCCGCCCGGCGCACCCGGCTGGCCGTCGAGCCGCTGCTGGCCGAGCCCCTGGCGCTGGGCGTGCGGGCCGCCGCCGCGCCCGAGCTGTCCGCCGCCCCGGCCGCCGCTCCCGCGCCGCGCCGGGCGGTCGAGCCGGAGCCGGAGGACTTCACCGCCCTGGTGCTCCGGGCCCGCGAGCTGGAGCTGCTCGGCCACCCGGACTCCGACCGGCTGTGGAAGCGGGTCGCCGAGCGCGTCGAGGCGGCCGGCTTCGTCCACCCGGAGAGCGCCGAGCTGGGCGGCCCCGAGCGGCTGCGCGCCGAACTCGCCGAGCAGCGCGCCCACGAGGCGCTGCAGCGCGACGCGTACGCCGAGGGCAAGGCCGGGCTGCTGGCCGCCGCCGAGCTGTTCGAGCGGGCGGGGCTGGCCGGGCCGGCGCTGATGGTCCGCACCCGGACGCTGATCGCCGACCTGGACGAGCGCGGCGGGGCCCCGGAGAACGACGGAGGCGAGGGCCGTGAGGTCGGCGAGGGCCGTGAGGTCGGCGAGGACCGTGTGGGCGGCGAGCACGGCGCCCGGCGGGCCGACTGGGCGGCGCTCGACGCGGCGCTGGCCCGGGCCGAGGAGCTGCGCGCCGCCGGCGAACTGACCGACGACGACTACCTGATCGTGCTCCAGACCCGCGCCTACGCCGCCCACCACGACCTGTCCGAGGAGCTGCCCGAGCCCGCCGACGAGGTGGCCGGGCGCTTCGAGGCGGTGGTCGGGGCCTACCGGCAGGCCGCCGTCCGGCTCGGTTCCGCGCGCCGCGCCGCGACGTCCCGGCAGTACACCGCCGACGCCGCCGCCCGGCAGGGCCGACTGCCCGAGGCGGAGGCCGAACTGCGCGAGGTGCTGGCCCAGCTGGACGCCGCCGAGCTGCCCTGGCACACCCCGCGGGTGCTCGGCCTGCTCGGCCAGGTGCTGCTGCAGGGCGACGAGCCGGGCCAGGCGGTCGAGGTGTTCCACCGGGCGCTGGCCGAGGCCGTGCGCTGGGGCGACGACTCCTACCCGTACGCGCCGACGCACATGATGCTCGGCCACTCCTGTCTGCGGTCGGGAGACCTCGGCGGGGCGGTCCGGGCGCTGTCGGAGGCGGCCGCGCGCTACGACCGCAAGGGCGCCGAGGCGGTCGAGGAGGCCGCCCAGGTGCGTCTGCAACTGGCCGACGTGCTGCGCGACACCGGCCGGCCGGCGGACGCGGTGGCCGTGCTGGAGTCGGTGCTGGGGGACGCGTCGGCGGCTCGGCTGGACGTCCGGATGATCGCCCAGACCCGGCTGGACCTGGCCCGGGGCCTGGGTGAGCTGGAGGAGTACCGGGACGCCGCCGAGGAGTACCTGCGGCTGGCCGACCTGGTGGCCGGCTGGGAGGACCAGGAGACCCACACCATGGTCGCCTGCGAGGCCGCCCTGGCGCTCGCCCAGGCGGACCGCTGGGACGCCGCCGAGGCGGCGCTGGCCCGGGCCCGCGAGGCGCACGGCCGGGCCCCGCAGACCGATCGACTGGCGGCCACCCTGCGGGAGTTCGCCAGGCTGACGACGCGGGAGCGGGGCGCCGACGGGCTGGCCGCCGCGCTGGCCCTGCTGGCCGAGGCGGACGCCGTCGGCGCCGCCGCCGAGCAGCGCGGCGAGGAGTACGACTCCTGGTACCTGCGCGGTGGTTCGCACTACGAGCGGGCGCGCTCGCTGGCCGTCGCCGAGCGGTACGAGGAGGCGCTGGCCGAGGCCGAGCGGGCGATCCCGGAGTACGAGGCGGGCGGCGAGCGGGCCGAGTCGCCGCGGGCGGAGTGCGTCCGGCTGGCCGCGCTGATCGAGGGCAGCGACCTCGGCCGCACCGGGGCGGCGGTCGCCCGGCTGACGGCCGGCATCGCGCGTTGCGAGGCGGTCGGGCTGCCGGAGGCGGCGGGGGTGCTGGCGGAGCTGCGGGAGCGGTTCGCCGGCGAGTGACGCGGATGCCGGAAGGGGCCCGGGATCGTGCGACCCCGGGCCCCCGCCGGTGCGTACCGGTCCGTCAGCAGGGGCCGTCGTCGGCCCAGACCCCCCACTGGCCGCCGGCGCTCGGCACCTCGTTCAGCGTCCACCACTTGGCGTGGTAGTTGTGCAGGTTGTACGAGACCTTGGCGCCGGAGTTGTACGTGGTGCTCGCGCTCCAGGCGGGGGCGGTGCAGGTGCCCGGGCCGGTCGGCGGGGGAGAGGTCGGCGGCGGGCTGGTCGGCGGAGGCGTGCTGGGCGGGGTCGCCCCGGCGAACTTCACCGTGTACTTGGTGAAGTCCCAGTCGCTCTGCGCCACGCTGGAGCAGGAGCCGGACAGCCCCGGGTCGACGTTGCCCGCGCACTGGCGGTCCCGGTTGACCGACCAGTAGGTGTACCGGGCGAGGCCGTGCGCGGTGGCGAAGTCCAGCACCGTCTGGAAGTCGGCCTGGTGGAAGTACTCGGCGGCGTCGGTGCGGCCGTTCATCATCGAGATGCCCTCGTGGGCGTACGCGGTGGCCTCGTTCCAGCCGAAGGTGGTCTGGAGGATCTGGTTGAACTTCGTCAGCGCGTCGGTCTGCGCCGCCGCGCCGTTGAAGCCGCCGTCGAACGGCATGATCGAGAAGTTGTCCGGCGTGAAGCCCTGGGACTTGGCCTCGTTCAGCATCTGGGTGCCGAACCAGCCGGTGCCGGCGTTGGTGCCGGCGGTGGTGACCGAGACGTACAGGCCCGGGTTGTTCTGCTGGAGGATCTTCGCCGCGCCGATCTCGTTGTGGATGGCGGCGGTGTTCTCGTACTCGGGTTCCTCCAGGTCGAAGTCGACCGCCTTGAGGCCGTACTTGGTGATCACCTTCTGGTAGCCGGCGGCGGTCGCCTCGGGGGTGCCACAGACCTGGCCCAGCTTGGTGCCGTTGTACCCGCCGACGGACACCGAGACGTCCCCGCCCTTGCCGCGGATGGTCTGGATGACGCTCGGCATGGTGGTGTCGGTGTCGATCGAGGAGGTGCCGCCCCAGGCGGGCGAACAGCTGTTGCCCTGGGCCAGGATGAACGCCAGCTGGAAGGCCTTCTGGCCGGTGGCGTCCATGACGGCGGCGGCGTCCGGCGGGCTGTTGTCCTCGGGCATCAGGTAGGGCGCCGAGGCGTACCAGTTGTTGCCGATGCCTCCGGCGGCAGCGGTCGTACCGGTGGTGTCCGCGGCGGCGGAGCCGGTGCCGGCCAGGGCGGCGGCACCGCCGGCGACCAGGCCGAGCGCGGTCGCCACGGCGAGCGCGGCGCGGCGGGGACGGCGGGGACGGTGGGGGCGGTGTCGGCGCGGTTCCGGCGGGGTGGGGTGCGGTGGACGTGCGCGTTCCATTGGAGGCCTTCCAGGAAACGGCGGTGGGGGAAGTGCCCGTTCGCGCCGGAGGTGGGGGTGGCGCGGCGGCAGGCCGAACTGCCCGGGGGCGATGGGTGGTTGCCGCAGGCTCTCACTGGTATAGACCTCTCCTCGAGCGCGGGTCAAGACCCGGTGGCGGAGGAGTTCGGAGGCCGGCAGAAGTGGAATCGTACCCTCCGGATACCTTCCTTTGACGGCTTTCGAAGTTGGTCTGGACAAGGCCTGGAGCGTCGGTTGGCTTTTCGAACCGCGAGATCTCGTGAGCACAAACGCACAGCCTCTCCCAATCCACCTTCGCACGAGGAGGAAAAAATGGTTCAGGCGATTCTCGACATGGTCGACCGCGTGGTTTCCGGCGGGCGTGGCACGAAGGTCGCGGACGCGACCTGCGCCTGCCCGGCCGGGAGCAGCACCCGCTGTTCCGGCTCGACGCTCTACGTCACGGAGTGCTGCTCCTGGAACTGCGCCGTCGCCCCGTCCTGCGTCACCTACGCGATCCTCGGTGGCTGCTGACCCGTCCCGGTTCGCTGACTGAACCGGTCGGCTGACACGGCCGCCGGTGCCCCCGCCGACGCAGGGTGGGGGCACCGGCGGAGGGGGAGTCATGACCGCATACCTGTTGCTCGGCTGCCGCGCCGTGATCGCGGTGGTCTTCGCGAGATCCGCCCTCGCCAAGCTCCGCGCCCGCCGTGACTTCGCGTCCGCGCTGCGGGCGATGGCGCTCCTCCCGCCGGGGACGACGGGCGCGGCGGTGATCGGCGTGCCGGCCGCCGAGGTCGCGCTCGCCCTCCTGGTCTGGACGCCCGCACCCCTTGCCACCTGGGCGTTCGCGGCGACGGCCGGGCTGGTCGCGCTGTTCGCCGCAGTCCTGGTCGTTCTGCTGAGACGGGGCACCGACGTCTCCTGCTCCTGCTTCGGTGCCTCCGGCGTACCGGTCGGCGGGGCGCACGTGGTGCGCAACCTGGTCCTGATCGCCATCGCCGTGACCGGCCTGGTGGCGAGCGCCCTGCCCGCTCCCGGTGGCCTCGGCGCGGCCGGAGCGGTGGTGGCGCTGCTCGCCGCCGGCTTCGCGAGCGTGCTGATCATCGCCACCGACACCCTGGTCGAGCTGTTCTCGGCGGCCCGCTGAGCCGCGTCGCACCGAACGGTGCCGGGCCGTGCCCGGTACCGCCCCGCGTCGGCGGCGCGGCCGTCCTTCCCCCGGTCCGCGCCGCGATCCCCTCCCTGCCCGAATAAACCCGGAACGAGGCCCGGATTCATTATGACAATGCTTCTCGTCATCCTTTTCGGCGGTCTTTCCCTGTTCAATCTCCTCCTGACGCTCGCGCTCGCGCGGAAAATCAACGGAAGCGGTTCCAGGGCCTCCTTCGGAAATGTCCAGGTCGGCGTTTCGATGCCCACGAACAGGCTTCCGGACGGTACTCCCGTGCCGGAATTCCGGGCGGTCACCGAACGGGACGGTGAGGTGACCCGGGCGGACCTGCTCGGCGCCCCGGCCGTGGTCGGCTTCTTCTCCGGGACCTGCGGGCCGTGCCTGGAGCAGGCACCCGACTTCGTCAAGGCCGTCGCCGACTACCCGGGCGGGCGCGAGCGGGTCCTCGCCGTCGTCAAGGGCAGCGGCCCGGTGGTCGCCGAACTGCGCACGCTGCTGGAGCCGGTGGCCCGGGTGACGATGGAGGGCGCCGGAGCCGGCGCCGACTCCACGGCCGAGGCGTTCGGGATCGTCGTGTGGCCCAGTTTCGTCGACATCGGGGCCGACGGCCGGATCGCCGACCGTCCGAGCGCCGGCGAACTCGTCATCCCGACCGCCGCGCGATGAGCGCGACCGCCGTCACCGGCGCGCTGGCCTGGCGCGCCGGCCGGGCCGTCCTGCTGCTCTCGCTGCTCTGCGGGCTGATCGCCGGTCTGCTGCCCGCCGCCGCCGCCCTGCTGGTGAGCCGCCTGTTCGACGCGCTCAGCGGCGCCTCGCCCGGCCCGACCACCGGGACCTGCGTCCTGCTGGTCGCGGCGAGCCTGGGGACGGCGCTGGCCCCCACGCTCAGCGAGTACACCCGCGCGCGCTCCAGCCGGGCGATCCGGCTGCGGGTGCAGGAGGAACTGTTCGAGGCGGTCAACCGGCTGCCCGGTCTGCGCTCCTTCGAGGACCCGCGGTTCCAGGACCGCCTCCGGCTCGCGCAGCAGGCCGGCGGCGCCGCCCCGGAGATCCTGGTCGGCGCGGCCTTCGGCAGCCTTCAGGCGCTGGTCACCGTCGTCGGCTTCCTCGGCACCGTGTTCGTCGTCAACCCCGTCCTCGGCGCCCTCACCCTGCTGCTGACACTGCCCCTGGTGCGGGCACAGCTCGCGGCCGGCCGCCGCCGGGCCTCCGTGCTGAGCGAGACCATGTCCCGCAGCCGGCGGCAGGCCTTCTACGGCAGCCTGGTCTCCGACGTCGACGCGGTGAAGGAGATCCGCCTGTTCGGCCTCCAGGACTTCCTGCGGCAGCGCGCCCGGCGGGAACTCCTGGCGGTCTGCGGCGCGGAGGAGCGGACCGACCGGCAGAACCTGGCCCGGCGGCTGCCCGCCTCCGTACTCGGCGTCGGCGTCTACGCGCTCGGCCTGCTCTGGGCCGTCCGCGCCGCCCGGCACGGCGAACTCTCGCTCGGCGAGGTCTCGGTGTGCCTGGCCGCGGTGGCCGGCATCCAGACCGGGGTCGGCCAGCTCGCCGCCCGGCGGCGGCCGGGACGGCGGCCGGGACGCGGGCCAGGGTGGCGGCCGGGGTGGCGGCCGGCCCCGGCGGGACCCGGCACGGCTGGTGGTGAAGCGGCTGGCGGCGCTGCCCGGTGATCCGGTCCCGCCGTCCGTCCGCGCGGTCCTGCCCGGCGGGACGGTGCCGGGCGGGCACGTGGTGCTGCTGGGCGACAACCCGGACTTCAGCACGGACTCCCGGGTGTGGGGCGCGGTTCCGGCGCGCAACGTGGTGGGCGTGGTGCTCGACGGCGTCCGGCTGCGGGGCTGACCCGCAGGACGGTCAGGCCCCGGCGGTGACGCCCGCCTCGGCGGTGACGCCCGTCCCGGCGGTGACGCCCGCCTCGACCCCCGCCAGCAGCCCGCTGACCGCCGGGGACCACGGACGGCCGGTCGGACCGGTCAGCGACAGCGTCCGGTGGACGGCGGGCCGGATCGGGACCAGGACGCAGTCGGCCGGCAGCATGGTCAGCGCCAGCGCCGGGATCGCCGTGACCCCGACGCCCGCGTGCACCATGCCGATCAGCGTGTTCAGGTCGCGGATGCGGTGCCGCGCTGTGAAGCGGGTGCCGGCCCGCCGGTAGGCCTCGCGGATGTGGCGCTCGCAGCCGCCCTCCGAGAGCAGGAAGTCGTCGTCCTCCAACTCCGCCACATGGACGGTCGGCTGGCCGGCCAGCGGATGGTCGCGGCGCAGCAGCGCGTGCATCGAGTCGGCGCCGAGCGCGACCGCCCCGGGCGGCAGCGGCCCGGCGTCCACCAGGACGGCGGCGTCCACCGTGCCCGCCTCCAGCCAGGCCGGCAGTTCGTCGTCCTCGCCCTCGAAGACCCGGACGGTCACCTGCGGGTGGGCCGCCCGCCACTCCCGCAGCAGCCCGGGCAGCAGTGCCTGGCAGACGGTGGCCGGCGCCGCCAGCCGTACGGTGCCGGTCAGGCCGCCGCGGTGCCGGGTGGCGATCGCGCGGACGGCGGTGGCCGAGGCGACGGCCGTCCGGGCGTGCGGCAGGACCTGCTCGCCCAGCGGGGTGGGGCGGCACGGGCTGGCGCGTCGTAGCACCGGCGCGCCGAGGGCGCGCTCCAGCGCGGCGACGGCGTGCGAGACCGCCGACTGGCTGATGCCCAGCTCGTCGGCGGCCGTGCTGAAGCCGCCGGTGTCGGCGACCGCGACCAGCGCGCGGAGCTGGGCGAGATTGACGTCCGAGGTCATGAGACTTCCTCATCGCGGGTGCCGTGTCACTTGTTGGACTCATGCTGTGCCGTCGCGCCACGCTCTGTCCAGAAAGCTCTGTTCGGAAGGCTCTGCCCGGAGAGCCCTGACCAGAGAGCCCTGACCAGCACACATGCTGTCCAGGAGGCACGACGGAAGGACGGAGGTGATCGGGGTGCGGCGCTGGTTGCCGGGCTTCGTGGCACTGTCGGCGATCTGGGGCGCCAGCTTCGCCCTGATCAAGGTGGCGGTCGAGGCGGGGGTGCCGCCGCTGTGGGTGGCGCTGTGGCGCTGTCTGCTCGGCGCCGCCGCGCTGTGGGCGGTGCTGCTGGTGCGCGGCGAGCCGGTCCCGCGTGACCGGGCGCTGTGGGGGCACTCGGCGGTGGTCGCGGTCCTGCTCAACAGCGTGCCGTTCACCCTGTTCTCGTTCGGCGAGACCAGGGTCAGCTCGGTGCTCGCCGGGGTGATGAACGCGACCACCCCGCTGTTCACCCTGCTGTTCGCGGTGCTGACCGTCCGTGAGGAGCGCCGCCCCGGCGCCCGCCGGCTGACCGGCCTCGGCCTCGGCTTCGTCGGCGTGCTCGTCGTGCTCGGGGTCTGGCACGGCCTCGGCACCGGGGCGAGCGCCGGCGCGCTGGCCTGCCTGGCCGCCGCCTGCTGCTACGGCGCGGGCTTCGCCTACCTGCGCCGTTTCCTGGCCGGCCGCCCGGAGTCGGTGACCACCCTCTCGGTGCTCCAGATCACCTGCGCCGCGGCCGAGCTGGCGCTGGTCGCGCCGCTCGCCGCCGGCCTGCCGCGCTGGCCCGGGGCCGGCGCGGCCGTCGCCCTGCTGACCCTCGGCGCGCTGGGCACCGGTGTGGCGTACCTGCTCAACCTGGGGCTGGTGCGCGGCGCCGGGACGACGGTGGCCTCCGCCGTCACCTACGTGATCCCGCTGTGGTCGACGGCCTTCGGCGCGGCCTTCCTCGCCGAGCCGGTCGGCTGGAACGCCCTGGCCGGCGGCGCGCTGGTGATCGCCGCCGTCGCGCTGACCAAGCCGCGCCCGGCCCCCGCGCGCGCCCCGAAGGAGCGTCAGCCGGTCGGTTAGGGTTGCCAGGGTGAGCGAGGGGGAACAGCGGCCCGGGGCCGTACGCGAGGCACTGCGGGCGGATCCGCTGCGCTTCCCGTTCACCCGCTGGGTGCCGCGCTGCTGGGCGTACCTGCTCGGCGGCGCGCTGCTCGGACCGCTGCTGCTGGTGGTCGTCGCGGTGCTGCTGGTGCTCGGCCTGGGCCTGTCGGTGGTCGGCGTCGGGCTGCCGGTGCTGCTCGCGCTGGCGCTCGTGGGCATCCCGGCCGCCGCGGTGGCCCGGTGGCGGCTGCGCCTGGTCGAACCGCTCCCGCTGCCCGATCCGCACCGCGGCCTGCCCGGGGCGGGCCGCCGCGCCCGGGTCCGCACCCGGCTGCGCGAGCGGGCCACCTGGCGCGAACTCGCCCACGCCGCGCTCACCTCGACCGTCCTGGCCGCCGCCTCTCTGGGCTTCGGCGCGCTGCTGCTCGGCTCCGGCCTGTACGTGCTCTCCCCGCTGGTGGTCTGGGCGCTCGCCCCGGAGACCGTGATGCTGCTCCCCGGGCACGCCGTCCCCGGGCCGCTCGCCGCCCTGCCGTTCGGCGCCGCCGGGCTGGCCGGCCTGCTGCTCTGCGCGTACGCCGGGGCGCTGCTGACCTCCGCCGAGGTCGCGCTGGCCCGCTTCCTGCTCGCGCCCCGGGAGGACGACCTCGGCCGTCAGGTGGTCGAACTCACCCGCTCCCGGGCCCGGTTGGCCGATGCCTTCGAGGCCGAGCGGCGCCGGATCGAGCGTGACCTGCACGACGGGGCGCAGCAGCAGCTGGTCGCGCTCAGCATGACCCTCGGGCTCGCCGAGTACGAGCTGCGCGACCAGGAGGGCCGCGCGGCCGAACTCGTCACCCGGGCACGCGGCGAGGCCCGGCAGGCCCTGGAACAGCTGCGGGACCTGGTGCGCGGCATCCACCCGCAGGTGCTCACCGACCACGGGCTCGCCGCCGCCGTCGCCGAGGTCGCGCTGCGCCACCCGATCCCGGTGGCCGTCGACATCGTCCTCCCGGAGCGGCTGCCCGCCCTCGTGGAGGCCACCGCCTACTTCACCGTCACCGAGGCGCTCACCAATGCCGCCAAGCACAGCGGAGCCGGCGCGATCACCGTCCACGGGAGGGTCGCGCGCGGCCGGCTGGTCGTCCGGGTGACGGACGACGGCCGCGGTGGGGCGGACCCGGCCGCCGGGGCCGGACTGGCGGGACTCGCCGACCGGGTGGCACTGCTGAGAGGACGGCTGATGGTGACGAGCCCGACGGGCGGCCCGACGACGCTGCGGCTGGAGGTCCCGTGCTGAGGGTGGTGCTCGCCGAGGACGCGGTGCTGCTGCGCGCCGGGCTGGTCGAACTCCTCGCTCTGGGCGGCCACTCGGTGACCGCCGCGGTCGGCGACGCCGGGGCGCTGGCCGAGGCCGTCGACGCCGACCGGCCGGACATCGTGGTCACCGACGTCCGGATGCCCCCCGACCACACCGACGAGGGCCTGCGCGCGGCCCTCGCCCTGCGCGAGCGCCACCCGGGCCTGCCCGTCCTGGTGCTCTCCCAGTACGTGGCGACCCCGTACGCGGCCAGGCTGCTCGCCGCCGCCGGCGCCCAACCGGCCGGTCTCGGCTATCTGTTGAAGGACCGGGTCGGTGACGTCGCGGACTTCCTGGACGCGCTGCGGCGGGTCGCCGGCGGGGAGACGGTGATCGACCCCGAGGTGGTCCGGGTGCTGCTGCGCGGCCAGTCGGCCGACCGCCCGCTGGCCCGGCTGACCCCGCGCGAGCGCGAGGTGCTGGCGCTGATCGCGGAGGGCCTCAACAATCAGGCGGTGGCGGGGCGGTTGAGCATCACCGAGGCCTCGGTGGTGAAGCACTGCGGGAACATCTTCATGAAACTGGACCTGGACCCGACGGAGGGGAACCGGCGGGTGCTCGCGGTGCTGGCGCACCTGCGGGGGGACGGCTGAGTGACACATCACCCACTTGTCACGGCGGTTGCGGTGCCGGAACGATGGCGTCATGGCGAGGACACCGGAACCGCAGAGCGCAATCGTCAACCGCATGCTCAAGGGCGAGGCGACCAGGGAGGACACCACCACGGCCCAGACCAACTTCCTGCTGTGGCTGCGTCAGGAATGGTCAGGGGACGGGGACTTGGCGCTGGCCACCTGCGAGAAGACGCTGACGGAGGCCGGGGGCGAGGAGTGGCGGTCGGTCCGGGAACGTGATCTGGCCGCCCACGTCTGGCTGTTCAGCTTCTCCTGCCCGAGCCGGGAGGACCTGCCGGGCCAGGCCCGGAACTGGGTGGCGGCGGTCCGCGCCAGCGGCGGGCCGGCCGCGATCGCCCGGCTGGTCAGGCACCTGCGGGGGCAGCCGGAGTGAGGGGCGCGGCCGGACCGGGCAGCGGCACCCGCGGGTCGAGCAGCTCGGTGAGCCGCCGCGCCGAGGCCTCCCAGGTCCAGTGCTCCTCGGCCCAGCGCCGTCCCGCCGCTCCCGTCCGGGCGCGTTCGGCGGGCGGGGCGAGCAGGATCCGGGTCAGTGCGGCGGCCACCTCGGCCGGCGCGCGGCCGTCGACGACCGTGCCGGTGACGCCGTCGAGGACGGTGTCCGGAGCGCCGCCGGAGCGGCCGGCCACCACCGGCAGCCCGGCCGCGGCCGCCTCCAGGTAGACGATGCCGAGGCCCTCGGCCTCCAGGCCCAGCCGGCGGGTGCGGCAGGGCATCGCGAAGACGTCCGCCGCGGCGTAGTGGGCGGCCGTCGCGGCGTGGTCGAGGCCGCCGGTGAACACCACGCTGCCCGGCTCGGTGAGCCGCAGGGCCAGACCCCGCAGCCGGTCCTCGTCCGGGCCCCGGCCGACCAGCACCAGGGTGGTCCCCGGCACGGCCCGGCGGATCGCGGGCAGGGCGCGGATCAGCACGTCCTGGCCCTTGCGCGGGACCAGCCGGGCCACGCAGAGGATCACCGGCGATCCGTCCGGGCTCCGTCGGCCGGCCGGCTGGAAGACCGAGGCGTCGACGCCGGGCACCAGGCGCGCCAGCCGGGCGTCCGGCCCGAGCGCCGGGGCGATCCGGGCGCGGGTGTAGCCGCCGAGGTAGGTCACCACGTCCGTGCCGCGGCCGATCCGGCGCAGCAGGCTGCGGGCCCCCGGGGTGCGGGCCCACCAGATCTCGTGGCCGTGGGTGGTGGCGACGGTGCGCCGGATGCCGGGCGCCAGCCGCCGCAGCCCGGGGGCCATCGTGGCGAGCGGGGCGGCGGCGCCGAACCAGACCCGGTCGCAGCCGTGCGCACGGGCGATCTCGGCGGCCCGGCGGGTGACCCGCGGGGTGGGCAGCAGGGTGCGGGAGCGGTCGCGGATCACCGGGTAGGGGAGAGCGGCGTCATGGCTCCGCGCGCCGGGCTCGGCCGAGGTGTAGACCACGACGTCGTGGCCGGGGAGGCGGTCGGCCATGGCCCGGACGAAGGTTTCGATGCCGCCCTGGCGCGGCGGGAAGTCGTTGGTGACGACGAGGGTGGTGCCCATGGCAGGCCTTTCGGATCGGGGAGCGGAGAGGAGGAGAGGGGGAGCAGGACGAGGAGGAGCGGCAGTGCGAGGTAGCCGAACCGCCCGGCGGGGGCGAGCAGGAAGGCCGCCGACAGCCCCAGGGCCAGCCGCCGCGCGGCGGCCGTCGCGGTGCGGGGCGGGTGGGTGAACAGGGAGGTCCCGACGGCGAGTCCGGCGAGCAGCAGCAGGCCGACGGCGGCGTACCAGCCGGGCGGGCCGAGGTCGGCGAGCAGCCGCCCGGGCAGCGGGCTGGCGGCCGGGGTGGGCAGTCGGCCGCGACCGGTCGGAAAGGCGAACACCTGCTCCACCAGCGGCCGCGGCGCGCGCAGCGCCACCGGCAGCACCGCCACCGCCGTCGCCCCCACCGCGAGGGCCGCCCCGCGCAGGGCCGCGCGCCGTCCGGCGGTGGCCGCCAGCAGGGCCGCCACCACGGCGAGCGCGGGCCAGGCCGTCCACTTCAGCGAGCAGGCGGTGGCCAGGGCCAACCCGGCCGCCACCGGCCGCCGTTCGGAGGCGCGGACCAGGGCGAGCCAGCAGAGGCCGGTGAGCGGCAGGTCGACCCCGCTGACGCACAGCGGCAGCGCGACCAGCGGCGAGGCGGTGAGCGCGGCGGCGCCGAGCCGGCGCCCGGCGGGTACCGTCCGCAGCACGCAGACGAGGAACACCGCCGCGCACCACAGCCGGGCGTCGCCCAGCGGCCAACCGCCCAAGGAGGTGTTGCCCAGCAGCGCCCGGGGCAGGCCCAGCAGGGCCATCCCGGGGAGGTACGGGGTGTACTCCACGACGGAGCCCGGGTCGGCCAGGTAGGGCGTGCCGGTGTGCAGCAGCAGCGACCCGGCGCGCTCGATCACCGCGACCTCGCTCTGCCCCCGCCCCTCCAGGACGAGGACGCCCAGCGGCACCAGCACCGCGCCGACGGCCGCGACCGCCACCGACAGCTCACGCCCGCGCCGCCGCGCCGACACCGCGGCGAGCGCCGCGAGCAGGTACCCGCCGGCCGCCCAGACCCCCCAACTCCGGTGCGGCCCCAGCCCGGACAGCACCGGGAACGCCCCCGCCCACCCCGCCGCGACCAGCCATCCGCCGGCCCACCACCACGCCCGTTTCGTCACCCCTTCATTGCATCGGCGCAGGTCGGCGGGGGCATCACGGCCAGGTCGAGTCCTGTGGTCGGGTTTCCCCTACCACCGGGGGTGCCCCGGGGCGCCCCCGGTGGCGGGCGCCGGGCGGGGCACCCCCACCCGTACTGACGTTCGGTGGCCGACGGATTACTGATCGTCCCCGGCGGCCCGCTATCCTCGCCGTGTGCTGAGGTCGTGGGGTGCGGCGGTGGAGCGGGCGCAGGACCGGTTGGCGGCGGGGCCGCGGTTGCGGGCGGTCGGACCGGGCGAGGAACGGCGGTTCGCGCTCTGGGACTTGGCGTCCCTGCTGGAGGGCGAGCTGGGCGAGCTGGTGGACCCGGACGGGCTGGCGCCGGAGGCGGAGCGCGGGTGGCGGGAGCGCCTGGGGGAGAGCGGGCGGGAGTGGCCGGGCGGGGAGCTGTACCGGCGTCGCTACTGGATCCGGGACGAGGCCGGCGCGGTCGTGGGCACCGTCGCCGTGGACAACTGGACCAAGGGCCCGAGCCAACTCGCCGTCTCCTCCCTCTACGTGACCCCGCCCGCGCGCGGCCGGGGACTGGCCGCCGCCGCGCTGGACGCGGTGTACGAGGCGGCCACCGCCGAGGGCCTGCCCGGCTTCCGGCTGGAGGCGCACTGGACCTGGCAGCCGGCCGTCCGCTACTACCTGCGCCGGGGCCTGTGGGTGGTGGGCTGGAAGCACGCGCTGTCCTTCGCCCGGATGCCCCAACTCCCGCCGCACCGGGTGCGGGAGGAGGACGGGCGGCTGCTCCTGCTGGTCGCGGACCGGTCGCGCGGCTGGGTGCCGATACTGGCCGCCGGGCAGGAGGGCCGCTGGCTGCGGCTGGACGAGACGGCGGACTACCGGGGCTGCGACGGCTGGGTGCACGAGTACGCCCGCTCCACGCTGGCCCTGTGCCTGGCACTGGCCGGGCGGCCGCTGGTGCGCGGCCCGCAGTGGTGGGCGGAGGCGTGGCGCTGGTCGGACGCCGGGGAGCCGGAGGGGCTGGCGCACCGGATCGAGGGGTTCGAGCGGGCCGCCCGGCAGGTCGGCCGACGGTTCGCGAGCCCGTACCGCCCGGTGGTGCGGCCCGAGTCCGGGGCGGTTTCCTCCGCGCCGCCGGAGTCCGGCGTCGTCCCGTCCCCGCAGCCGGAGTCCGGCGTCGACCCCTCCCCGCAGCCGGAGTCCGGCGCCGTCGCCTCCCCGCAGCCGCCCGCGCGGCCGTCCCGGCAGCTGGCAGACTCGGGGGATGGCTGAGATCGAGATCGACGGCGCCCCCGCCGACCCGGCGCGACTGGCCGCGCTGGGCCTGCTCAACTACGGGCACTTCACCACCCTGCGCGCCGAGGCGGGCCGGGTGCGCGGCCTTTCGCTGCACCTGGACCGGCTGGTCCGGGACTGCCGGGTGCTGTTCGGCGCCGAGTTGGACCGGGCGGCGGTGCGCGAGCGGATCGCCGCGGTGCTGCCCGCCGGCGGCGCGCCGGTGACCGTCCGGGTCACCGTGTACGACCCGGCGCTCGGCCTGGAACGCCCCGCCGCCCCGGCCGCGCCCGCCCTGCTGGTGACCACCCGTCCGGCCGCGGCCGCCGCGCCCGCCCCGCTGCGGGTCCGCACCACGGCGTACCGGCGGGAGCTTCCGCAGGTGAAGCACGTCGGCCTGTTCGGCCTGGTCCACCACCGGCGGCTGGCCCAACTGGCCGGGTACGACGACGTGTTGCTGGTCGACGAGGAGGGCCTGGTGGTCGAGGGCGCGACCTGGAACGTGGGCTTCCTGGCCGAGGGCAGGCTGGTCTGGCCGCAGGGCCCGAGCCTGCCCGGCGTCACCGAGGCGCTGCTGTCCGCCGCGTACCCGGGCCCGCAGTCCCGCGAGCCGCTGGGTGCCGCCGGACTGGACCGCTTCACCGCCGCCTTCGCGGTGAACGCGGGCGTCGGGGTGCGCCCGCTGGCGGCCGTGGACGGCACCGCCTTCGACCCCGCCCACCCGGCGCTGGCCGAGCTGCGAGCCGTCTACCTGGGGGTTCCCGCCGAACCGGTGGGGGGATAACCCCACCCCCGGTCCGCCGGTGGCCCGCATGGTCGCCGGC
This sequence comes from Kitasatospora sp. NPDC056651, assembly GCF_042792155.1. Lineage (NCBI taxonomy): Bacteria > Bacillati > Actinomycetota > Actinomycetes > Kitasatosporales > Streptomycetaceae > Kitasatospora > Kitasatospora sp. NPDC056651. Next base: position 51,226 of record NZ_JBHTWX010000044.1, read on the forward strand.
GCCCGTCCTTCCTAGGTTGGAACGCGTTGACGACGAGCGACGCAGCACCGAAGGAAGGCCCCTCCATGGCACGCCGCCAAGACCGCCGCAGGACCGAGCAGCACGGCACCGGCCCGTACGGCGGCGACCCGTACGGATCGGCGCCGTACGGGTCCGTGCCGTACGGGTCGGCGGCGCGGACGGCCCCCGCGATCGAACTGCGCGGGGTGTGCCGCGGCTACGGGCGCGGCGAGGCGAGGGTGCAGGCGCTGCGCGGGCTCGACCTGGCGCTCGCCCACGGCAGCTTCACCGCGGTGATGGGCCCCTCCGGCTCCGGGAAGTCCACCTTCCTCCAGTGCGCGGCGGGCCTGGACCGCCCGGACTCCGGGCAGGTCCGGCTCGGCGGCGAGGACATCACCGCGCTGAGCGAGAACCGGCTCACCGAGCTGCGCCGCAGCCGGATCGGCTTCGTCTTCCAGTCCTTCAACCTGCTGCCCTCGCTGTCCGTCGAGCAGAACGTGCTGCTCCCGCAGCGCCTCGCCGGGGAGCGCCAGGAGCGCTCCCGGGCGCGGGAGTTGCTGGAGCGGGTGGGCCTCGGCGAGCACGCCCGGCGGCGGCCCGGCCAGCTCTCCGGCGGCCAGCAGCAGCGGGTGGCGATCGCCCGCGCGCTGATCACCCGCCCGGACGTGCTGTTCGCCGACGAGCCGACCGGCGCGCTGGACACCCGGACCGCGCACGAGGTGCTGACCCTGCTGCGGCAGGCGGTGGACTCCCTCGGCGCGACCGTGGTGATGGTGACCCACGACCCGGTGGCGGCCTCCTTCGCCGACCGGGTGCTGTTCCTGGCCGGCGGCGCCATCGTGGACGACCTGCCGCACCCGAGCCCGCAGGCCGTCGCGGACCGGATGGTCGCGCTGACCGCCCGCCCGGTGGGAGTGGCGGCATGACCAACGGACTCGCGCGCTCCTCGGTGCGCTTCCGGCCCGCGTCCTTCGTGGGCACCCTGGTCGCCCTGCTGCTGGGCGCCGCCGTGGTGGTGGCCTGCGGCACGCTGCTGCAGACCGGCCTGACCGCGAGCCTGGAGACCGACCGGTACGCGGCCGCCCCGGTGCTGGTCGCGGCCGAGCAGTCGGTGAAGATCCACCGGAAGGTCGGCGAGGACACCGAGACCGTCGAGCAGGCCACGCCGGAGCGGGCCCGCACCGACGCCGCGCTGGTCGGCCGGATCGCCGCGCTGCCCGGGGTCGCCGCCGCCCGTCCGGACACCGCCTTCCCCCTGCCCGCCACCGGGCCGACTCCGGCGCTGACCGGCCGCGGCTTCGCCGCGCTCGGCATCGCCGGGCCGGCCGACACTCTGGTCGAGGGTCGCGCGCCCGGCGCGAACGAGGTGGTGCTGGACGCCGACACGGCGCATGCCGCCCACCTCGCTCCCGGCGCGAACCTCACGCTCACCGCGCCCGGCGGCACCGCGAGCTACCGGGTCTCCGGCCTGGCCGCCGCCCAGCAGGCCGGCCCCACCGCCTGGTTCGCCGACGCCACCGCCGACCGGCTCTCCGGCCACCCGGGCCGGATCGACGCCATCGCCGTGCAGCCCCGCGCGGGCGTGCCCACCGCCGCGCTCGCCGCCCAGGTCCGGCAGGCCGTCGGCGGCGAGGCCAGGACCTTCACCGGGGACGGCCGGGGCGCCGTCGAGCACCCCGCCCTCGGCGGTGCCCGCACCATGCTGATGGCCCTCGGCGGCACCTTCGGCGGCTACGCCACCATGACCGCGGTCTTCGTGGTGATGAGCACCGTCGCCCTCGCCACCGGGCAGCGCGCCCGCGAGTTCGCCCTGCTGCGCGCGATCGGCGCCACCCCGCGCCAGATCCGCCGCACCATCGCCGCCGAGGCGATGCTGGTCGCGCCGCTCGCCGCCGCGCTCGGCATCCTGCCCGGACTCGCGCTCGCCCGCTGGTGGTTCGGCCAGCTGGTCGAGCGCGGCGCCGTCCCCGAGGGCGTCCGGCTGGCCGTCGGCCCGCTGCCGATGCTCGCCGCCGTCCTCGCCTGCACCCTCGCCGCGCTCACCGCAGGCTTCCTGGCCGCCCGTCGGCCGTCCCGGATGCGCGCCGCCCAGGCGCTCGGCGAGGCCGCCGTCGAACCGCCCCGCCCGGGCTGGGTGCGCACCGCCTTCGGGCTGGTCTTCACCGCCGGCGGCACCGTGGCCGCCGTCGTCGCCACCGCCCTGGACGGTGCCACGGCCGCGCAGACCGCGCTCGGCGTGGTGATGTGCTTCATGCTGGCCGTCGCCCTGCTCGGCCCCTGGCTGGCCCGGGCCGCCGCCGTGGTGCTCGGCGCCCCGCTGCGGGCCGGCGGCGCGGCGGGCTCGCTGGCCGCCGACAACACCCGCGCCAACGCCCGCCGGCTGGCCTCGGCGATCACCCCGATCGTCCTGGTCACCGCCTTCTGCGGCACCCTGCTGGTCCTCCAGAGCACCGTGCGCCACACCACCGGCGAGAACGTCCGGGCCGGCGTCACCGCCGACCACGTGGTCGGCGCCACCGGGCCCGGCCTGCCCGCCGGCACGGCCCGGCGGGCGGCCGGGGTGCCCGGTGTGGACACCGCCGTCGGGGTGCTGCGCACCGGCGTCGTCTACGAGAACGCGGGCCGGCTCGGCTCCGCGCCCGTGCTCGGCGTCGACGGCGACCCGGCCCGGCTGCCGAAGGTGCTCGACCTGGGCGTGCGCAGCGGCTCGCTGGCCGACCTCGGCCGCGCCCCCGACACCGTCGCGCTGAGCACCACCATGGCCGACGCCCTCGGCGCGAAGGTCGGCGACCGGGTCCCGCTCTGGCTCGGCGACGGCACCGCCGTCCGGCCCGCCGTGGTCGCGGTGTACGGGCGCGGGCTCGGTGTCGGCCAGGCGGTGCTGCCCCGGGCCGCGGTGGCCGGGCACGTCACCGCCGGGTACGACAGCCAGGTGCTGGTCGCCGACGCCCCCGGCGCCGACGGCGCGGCGGTCGCCGCCGGTCTGGGCGAGCTGGCCGGGGCCGCCGTGACCGACCGGGCCGGCTTCGTCGCCCAGTCCGACAAGGACCTGGAGCTCAGCGGCTGGGCCAACACCGTGATGGCCGGCGTGCTCGGCGGGTTCGCCGCCGTCAGCGCCGCCAACACCCTGGTGATGACGGTGCTGGACCGGCGCCGCGAGGTGGCGCTGCTGCGGCTGGCCGGCACCACCCGGAGGCAGGTGCGCGGCATGATGCGCTGGGAGGCGCTGCTGGTGGCCGTGACCGGTCTCGGGGTCGGCGCGGCGATCGCCGGGATCACCCTGGTGCCGGTCGCGCGGGGCGTGGCCGACTCCGCCCCGTACGTCCCGCCGATGCTCGCCCTGCCGCTGGCCGTCGGCGCGGTGTTGCTCTGCCTCGGCGCGACCGGGCTGCCGGTCCGCGCGCTGCTGCGGGCCAGGCCGGCGGCACTGGGTGCGGTGCGGCAGTAGCCGGCCGCGGCAGGTCGGGAAGGGGTGCCCTCGGGAACGGCTCGGGGGCACCCCTTCCCGGGTCGGTGGTGGCGGGCTCCGGCGGCGGGAGCTGCTATGTTGAACGCGTTCAAATGCTGCCGTGGAGGGGGGAGTCATGAGGACGGTTCCTGCGAGTGCGCCGGGGCTCGTCGCGCTGGCGATGGGGGTGTTCGCCCTACCTCTGGTGCTCGTCGGGGTGCGGGACGGATTCCACGCCTCGGTCGTGCACGTCGTCGTGGCGGCCTGCTTCGTCCCGTGCGTGGTGGCACTCCTGTGGCCCGGACCGGGCGGCTTCCGGGCCGCCACCGTCGCCGCCGGGTCGGCGATGGTGCCGGTGGCGGTGTTCGCCGCACTGTTCCTCCTCTGGGCCGGAGCGGGGCTCGGCCGCCTGGGCGGGGCCCTGGTCGGGCTCGCGCTGCCGGTCGCGACGATCGCCTCGCTGGTCGGCGCCTTCCAGCGGGCCGAGGGCCTTCACCGCGGCCTCCGAGCGGCCGTGGTCGGCCGCTCGGTGGCCGCTCTGTCCGTCATCGGCTGGGTCCTGCTGCTCTTCGCCTCGGGCCCGACCTCGCCCGGCGGATAGCGGTGACCGCCGAACGGTGACCGCCGAACCGGGGGCCCGCCGGAGCGTCGGCCGCGGCCGACGCGCCCGGCCATCCGGTGCGGCAGGTCAGGGCACATCCGTCGGAGACGCGGCAGGTCACCGGCCGCGAGCCCGAAGCGGACGGACCACGGCGGCCGACAGGGCGGCCGCGACCAGCAGCCCGGCGACGTAGAACGGGCCGGGGCCCCCGGCCTCGGCGCCGAGGGCGGTCGCGGCGAGCAGCGGGCCCGTCGTGGCACCCGCGTTGAGCGCGGCGGTCGCGAAGGCGCCGGCCATCGTGGGCGCACCGGCGGCCTCGTACAGGACCCGGGTGATCAGCGTCCCGCCCGCGGCGAAGGACAGCGCGCCCAGCAGGAACACCAGGGGGAACAGGGCGCCCGGTTCGCCCGCCGACACGGCCAGCGCGGGCCAGCCGAGCAGCAGCAGCGGGCCGGACACGGCGAGGAGCGGGCCGGGGCGGCGGTCCGCCAGCCGCCCGGCGACGGTGACACCGGCGAACGACCCGGCCCCGAACAGAGCCAGCGCGACCGGGACCCACAGCTCGCCCAGGCCGGCCGGGCCGGTCACCACGGGGGCGAGGAAGGTGAAGCCGCCGAAGGTCGCCGCGTTCACCAGCGCGGCGAGCAGCATCGCGCGCAGCAGCCCCGGGCGGCGCAGTTCGGCGAGCTCCGCGCGCAGCGCCGGGGCCGGGGTGTCCTTTCCGGTCGAAGTGGCAACGTGGGGAAGGCCCTTGACGATGCCCACGGCGGCGGGCAGGCAGAGCAGTGCGACGGCCCAGAACGCCGAGCGCCACCCGAACAGCGCGCCCAGCACCGCCCCGCCCGGGACGCCGGCCACCGTCGCGATCGTCGTCCCGGACAGCAGCACGGCGAGCGCCCGCCCCTTGCGGTCCGCCGGCGCCATCGCGGCGGCGGTGGTCAGGGCGACGGCGAGGAACCCCGCGTCGGCGAGCGCGGCCACCACCCGGGTGGCGAGCAGCACCGGGAAGCTCGTGGTGACGGCCCCGACGGCGTGCGCCGCCGCGAAGGCCAGGACGAACCCGAGCAGGCTGCCGCGCCCGCTGCGGCCGCGGGCGAGCGCGGCCATCAGCGGCGCGCCGGCGGCCATCCCGACCGCGAAGGCGGCGGTCAGGGCGCCGGCCGCGCCGACGCTGACGCCGAGGTCGGCGGCGAGGCCGGGCAGCAGCCCGGCCAGCATGAACTCCGAGGTGCCCATGGCGAACACGGCCAGGGCGAGCAGATAGAGGGGGAGGGGCATCGAGGAACTCCGAGGAGGGCGGTGGGAACGAGGGAGGGACGTCTCGTCACCGCACGCTCAGCCCCCGGGCGGCGCGGCTTCGGCGCTCGCTCGGAACTCGGTACTCGGTGGTCCGGGTGTTCAGGGGGCTGACGGCGCGTGACCGAAAGTCCCCACCCTGGATGCCTCGGGGCTCGACATGCCCGCAGGCTATCCGACCGCCCGCTCGCGGAGCACCCGGTTTTCCGCCCGCCCCCGGCGGCGCGGACGCCCGGCAGGACCGGACCGTGGTACCCACGCGCGGGGCTGTCGGTGGGGTGTGCCAGGGTGGCGCCCATGTTGGCGATCGCGGTGCAGACGAACAGGACCCGGCACCTGAGGGTGACGGCGGACGAACTGGCGGGGATGGTCCGGCGCATCGGCGCGCCGGACGACCGCATCGTCGTCGTGACCCGGACACCGGACCTGCCGGACGTGTTCGTCCAGGTGCTGCACGAGGAGGGCGGGTTCTACGAGCTGGAGTACCGGGACGGCTCCGCGGCGCGGCACTTCGTGGTGGAGCTGGACGGGCCCGAGCCGGTCGTCGAGGCGATGACGGGCTGGGCGCGCGGCGCGGCGGGCTGGGACGACGGCCTGGACTGGCGGCCGCTCGACCTGGGCCCGGCGCCGGAGCCGGTGCCGCCGTTGGAGCTGGACGCGGACGAGCGGCGGCAGTTGGAGGACCGGCTGCGGCTGACCCTCGCCTGCGGCTACACCGACCGGGCCCGGCTCGCCGAGGAGGCCGCGGACCACCTGGTCTCGGGCGACCGCCGACCGGTCTCCCGCGCCCAGTCCTGGCAACTCGCCGACCGGCTCTGGCTGGAGCGCGTCGGCGAGCAGAGCGGGTGGATCGGCGAGACCGACCCGGAGCGCCTCACTCGGGCCTTCACCGCCCTGGAGACGGCCGGCATCACCGCCCGGGAGCACTTCACCTGCTGCCGCTCCTGCGGCCAGGGCGAGATCTGGGACGCCGGCGATCCCGGGGCCAGGGGCTTCGTCTACTTCCATCACCAGTGCACCGAGGCCGCCGCCGTCGGCCGCGGCCTGAGTCTGCTGTACGGCGGCTTCGACGACTCCCCGGAGACCACCGCCGAGGTCGGCGAGGAGGTCGTCGCGGCCCTGGCCGCCGTGGGCCTGCCGGCGGTCTGGAACGGCGACCCGTCCCACGCGATCGAGATACGCCCGCTGCTCTGGCGCCGCCGCCTGGTGTGACGCCGGACGCCGTGACGCCGTCTCCCGCACCCGCCGCGGAGACGGCGTCACGGCCTCACGGCACCAGGACCCGCAGCGCGTCCTTCGCCACCGCGACGTCCACCGGCAGCGGGGCGATGAACTCCCCGTCGGCGTAGGCGGTGATGCCCGGGGACTCGATCCGCAGCGACTCCGTGCGCAGGGTGGTGACCTCCGGGTGGGTGGTGTGGGTGCCCTTGAGGAGGGTGGGGAAGAAGCGGGCGATGCGCAGCCGGGGCATGGCGTCGACCAGGGTGACGTCCAGCAGGCCGTCGTCCGGTAAGGCGGCGGGGCACATCAGCATGCCGCCGCCGTAGCTGCGGGTGTTGCCGACGGCGGCCAGGGTCAGGTCGCGTTCGATGACGGTGCCGTCGGCGAGGGTGATCCGGAACGGCAGCGGGCGCAGGTTGGCGAACTCGGCGAGGATGGCGAGGTTGTAGCGCATCCGGCCGCGCGGCCAGCGCAGCCGGTTGGCGCGGTCGCTGACCAGGGAGTCGAAGCCGGTGGCGAGGACGGAGCCGTACCAGCGCACCGCCCCGTCCGGTCCGGTGACGCGGCCGAGGTCGATGCCCCGGGTGCGCCCGGCGGCGATGACGTCGGCGGCGGCCTCGGGGGCGCCGAGCGGCAGGCCGTACTCGCGGGCGTGGTCGTTGCCGGTGCCGGCCGGTATCACGCCGAGCGGGACGGGGGTGCCGGCCAGGGCCTGGAGGGCGAGGTTGATCATGCCGTCGCCGCCGACCACGGCCACCGCGTCCACGCCGTCGGCCGCCGCCTCGCGGGCGAGGCGGACGGCGTCCTCGGGGGAGCGCCCGGCATGCGGTTCGACCTGGAGGCCGAGGGCCCGCAGCCGGGCGGTGGCCCGGTGGGCGGCGGGCTCGGCATGGCCGATGCCCGCCGCCGGGTTGGTGAGAACGGCGACCCTGCGGACGGTTCTCACGCCGACCCCCCACGGGCACGGCTCATGGGATCAGCTTGCCGGGGTTGAGGATGCCCGCCGGGTCGAGCTCGGCCTTGACGGCGCGCAGGACGCGTACGCCCAGTTCGCCGATCTCCTCGGTCATCCAGGGCCGGTGGTCGGCGCCGACGGCGTGGTGGTGGGTGATGGTGCCGCCGGCGCGGAGGATGGCGTCCCCGGCGGCGCGCTTGGCGGTGCCCCAGCGGGTGAGCGGGTCCTCGCCGAGTGCGGCGACGACGGTGAAGTAGAGCGAGGCACCGGTCGGGTAGACGTGCGAGATGTGGCAGAGCACCAGGGCGCCGGGCAGGGCCCCGGTGAGCGCCTCGGTGACGGCGGTGCGCAGGTGGGCGAGCCGCTCCCAGTCGGCGGCGGTCTCCAGGGTCTCGCAGAGCGCGCCCGCGCCGAGCAGCGAGTCGCGCAGGTAGGGGGCGTTGAACCGGCCGTGCTCCCAGGCCCGGGCGGGGCCCTCGCCGAGCGAGGTGCCGCCGGCGGCGAGCAGGGCGTCCCGGGTGAGCTGGTGCCGGGCGGCGACCTGGGCGGCGCTGCCCTCGAAGACGGTGACGGCCAGGCAGCCGCTGACCGCCGGGGCGCCGCCGATCCGCTCGGTCATGGCCAGGTTGACCATGGTCTCGGCCTCGTCGGAGAGCCGGATCACGGTCGGGCCGGTGCCCTGCTGTTCGACGGCGCGCAGCGCGGCCGTGCCGGTGGCGAAGTCGGGGAAGCTCCACGCCTCGTACGCCTTGACGGCGGGCAGCGGGTGAACCCGCAGCCGGACGGCGGTGATCACGCCGAGGGTGCCCTCGGAGCCGAGGAAGAGCTGGCGCAGGTCGGGGCCGGCGGCGGAGGCGGGGGCGCGGCCGAGGTCGAGCACCCCGGCGGGGGTGACGACGCGCAGCCCGCGCACCATCTCGTCGAAGCGCCCGTACCCGGCGGAGTCCTGGCCGGAGGAGCGGGTGGCGGCGAAGCCGCCGATGGTGGCGTAGCGGAAGCTCTGCGGGTAGTGGCCGAGCTCCCAGCCGCGTTCGGCGAGCAGCGCCTCCGCCGCCGGGCCGGTGAGGCCCGCGCCGAGGACGGCCTCGCCGGAGGTCTCGTCGAGGGCGTGGAGGCGGTCGAAACGGCGCAGGTCGAGCGAGACGACGGCTTCGAAGGCCCCGCGCTCGGGGTCGAGGCCGCCGACCACGCTGGTGCCGCCGCCGAACGGGACGACGGCGATGCGGCGTTCGGCGCACACCGCGAGGACGGCGGCGACCTCCTGCTCGGTGCCGGGCAGCACGACCGCGTCGGGCGCGTCCTGCGGTTCGCGGCTGCGGCGGCGCAGCAGGTCGGGGGTGGACTTGCCGCCGGCGCGCGGCAGCCGGTCGGCGTCGGCGGCGCCGACGTGCGTCTCGCCGACGGCGTCGGCCAGCGCCTTGAGGTCCTCGGCGGAGATCCGGGACGCACGCAGCACGACCTCGTCGGCGCTCGGCCCGGGGACGGCGTCGCCGGTGACGCCGAGGGCGGCGGCGAGCAGTCCCTTGACGTCGGCGGACAGCTCCTTGGCGAGGGCCGGGTCGCCCCAGGCGTCCCACTTCATCGGGGGGAGCGGAAGCGCGGCGCCGGCCGGTCCCGCTTGCGTCTCAGGTGCCATGCGTTACAGTTTCACACATCATGTCAAGTAGTAACGAGGAGCCCCAGAGCCGGTCCCAGTCCCAGCGCCAGTCCCCGCCCCAGGCGCGGACCGCCGCGGAGCGCGGCACGGACGACGCGATCCTGGACGCCGCCGCCGACCTGATCGTCCACCTCGGCGTGCGCCGCACCCAGCTGGCCGAGATCGCCCGCCGAGCCGGGGTCAGCCGCCCGACCGTCTACCGCCGCTGGCCGGACGTCCGGGCGGTGATCGGCGCTCTGCTCACCCGGGAGGTCCTGGCCACCCTGGAGGGCACCCCGCAGGCCGGGCAGGACCGGGAGGCCTTCGTCGAGCGGACGGTGGAGATCGCCGTCCGGCTGCGCGAGCACCCGGTGATCGGCGCGCTGCTCCGCTCCGACGACTCCGACCTGCTGCTCGAGTACGTCGTCGAGCGGCTCGGCGCCAGCCAGCGCGGACTGCTGGAGGCGCTGCGCACCGGCATCGAACAGGGCCAGGCGCACGGCTCGATCCGGGCCGGCGAGCCGCTCGAACTGGCCGCCATGGTCCTGCTGATCGCCCAGTCCACCGTCCAGTCGCACCGCATGGTCGCCTCCCTGCTGCCCGAGGCGGCCTGGCGGCGCGAACTGGCCAGAGCGCTGAACGGATACCTCGCGCCATGACCCCCACCGCAGGCCCGTACGCCGGCACCGCCCGACTCGACGCCACCCGAAGGGCGTTGGAGCTCCAGGCACTCGGCGACGCCCCCCGGATCGACCTCCTGGTGATCGGCGGCGGCGTCACCGGCGCCGGGGTGGCCCTCGACGCCGCCTCGCGCGGCCTGCGCACGGTGCTGGTCGAGGCCCGGGACCTGGCCTTCGGAACGAGCCGCTGGAGCTCCAAGCTGGTGCACGGCGGCCTGCGCTACCTCGCCTCCGGGCGGATCAAGGTGGCCCGGGAGAGTGCCGTCGAGCGCGGCGTGCTGATGACCCGCACCGCCCCGCACCTGATCCGCGCGCTGCCCCAACTGGTGCCGCTGCTCCCGGACTTGCTGCGCCCCGGCCAGGCCGCGCTGATCCGCACCGGCTTCCACGCCGGGGACGCGCTGCGCCTGGGCGCCGGCACCCCGGGCGTGCTGCTGCCCCGGGTGCGCCGGATCGACGCCGAGCGGACCCGTCGGCTGGTGCCGGCCGTGCGGACGGCGGGCCTGCGCGGCGCCCTGGTCGCCCATGACGGCCAACTCGTCGACGACGCCCGGCTGGTGGTCGCACTGGCCCGGACCGCCGCGCAGTACGGGGCGAGCGTGCTGACCAGGGTGCGCGCCGAGGAGGTCACCGGCGCCTCGGCCCGGCTGGTCGACGCCCTGACCGGCCAGGAGATCACCGTCCGGGCCGGCGCGGTGGTCAACGCCACCGGCGTCTGGGCGGGCGAGGTGGACGCCTCGATCAGGCTCCGGCCCAGCCGGGGCACCCACCTGCTGGTGGACGCCGGCCTGCTCGGCCACCCGACCGCCGCCCTCACCGTCCCGGTGCCCGGCTCCACCAGCCGCTTCGTCTTCGCTCTGCCGCAGCAGCTCGGCCGGGTGGCGATCGGGCTGACCGACGAGGACGCCCCGGGTCCGATCCCGGACGAGCCGCAGCCCTCCGAGGCCGAGGTCTCCTTCCTCCTCGACACCGTCAACACCGCCCTCGCCACCGCCCTGACCAGGTCGGACGTACGCGGCGCGCACGCCGGGCTGCGTCCGCTGATCGACACCGGGGACGGCAGCACCGCCGACATCTCCCGCGAGCACGCGGTGCTGGAGTCCCCGTCCGGGGTGGTCACCGTGGTCGGCGGCAAGCTCACCACCTACCGCCGGATGGCCGAGGACGCGGTGGACGCCGCCGTCCGGCTGCGCGGGCTGCCCGCCCGTACCTGCTGGACGGCCCGGCTGCCGCTGGTCGGGGCGCCCGGCCACCGGGACAGCCGGCCGTCCCCGGCCGGGGCGCGGACCGGCGGGGAGGTACCCGCCTCGCTGCTCGCCCGGCACGGCGGCACGGCCCACGAGGTCCTGGCGGCGGGGGAGTCGGCGCCGATCGCGGAGGGCCTGGACGTCACCCGGGCCGAGGTCGCCTACGCGGTCAGCCACGAGGGCGCGCTGGACGCGGTCGACGTGCTGGACCGCCGGACCCGGATCGGGCTGGTCGCGGCGGACGCCGAGCGGGCCCGGAAGGCGGTCGAGGAGATCGTCGCGGAGACCGTCGCGCAACGGCGGTGAACGCGGCGGAACCGGATCAGCGGACCGTGCGCTCGGGCATCGGGTGCTCGGCGCCGGCCAGCTCCAGGGCGCAGGAGAGCGGGTGCTCGGCCAGGCCGGTGCGGTCCAGCCGCACCGCGACCGGCTTCGGCGGCTCCTCGGCGATCTGGGCGGCGAGGGTCAGCGGGTAGACGCCGTGCCCGTGGACGCGGTGGAAGGCGCACTCCTTGCCGTCGACCAGCAGCTCGGTCTCGGTGATCCAGCCGGAGCGGACGTTGACGGTCACCGAGTGTCCGCCCTGGTCGAGGTGGAAGCTGTACCGCTGGCGCATCGGGACCTCCGACGACAGGGCCTGTGACGTGGGGAGACCCGGCGAGGGAAATCCCCACTCAGTTTAGGCCCTGTCCGGTCGCTAGGGTGCTCGGTATGCGGAGTGCGACGGGTGGTGGCCCGCGGCCGTACGGGCCGGACGACGAGGTGGCGGACGACGAGCCGGCGGAGGACGAGTGCGTCCTCGGGCTGTACCGGGTGTCCGTGAAGGCGAGGACGGGGCGCAGGGCCGGCCCTGCGCCGCGGACGGGGCTGCTGGCGGCCTACGCGGACGGCGGCGCGTTGCGGGCCGTACTGCGCCGCCTGGGGGCGCGGGCCCTGCCCACCCTGGCCCGCCACGAGCCGGACCTCGACTTCAGCAGCCGGATCAGGCATCCGTCGATGGCGGCGCTGGTCCGGGAGATCGAGCAGGCCGACCGGGCCCGGCTCCCGGCCGCCGAGCGCGAGGTGCTGGAGCTGCTGCTGGACTGGGGCCGCCGGGCGCTGGCCGAGAACGGCGCGCTGCGGATCGGGATCGACGCCACGCGGTGACCGGGAGTGGGGGACCCTGAGGAATCCCCGGGGCACGGCCCGCCTCCGGGTGGATTCTCGTGATCTCTACAGTGTTGTAGATTCGTTCACAGGGAGAGATCCGAGGAGGGCATTGTGGGAGTTTCGCTGGCCAAGGGCGGCAACGTCTCGCTCAGCAAGGAGGCGCCCGGTCTGAGCGCCGTGATCGTCGGACTCGGCTGGGACGTGCGCACCACCACCGGGGCCGACTACGACCTGGACGCCAGCGCGCTGCTGTGCAACGCGCTGGGCAAGGTGGTCTCGGACCAGCACTTCGTGTTCTTCAACAACCTTCGCAGCCCCGAGGGTTCGGTCGAGCACAGCGGCGACAACCTGACCGGTGGCGGTGACGGGGACGACGAGCAGATCAAGGTCGACCTCGACCGCGTCCCGGTCGACGTGGCCAAGGTGGTCTTCCCGGTGTCGATCTACGACGCCGACGCCCGGCTCCAGAACTTCGGTCAGGTGCGCAACGCGTTCATCCGGATCGTCAACCAGGCCAACGGCCAGGAGATCGCGCGCTACGACCTGACCGAGGACGCCTCGACCGAGACCGCCATGGTCTTCGGCGAGCTGTACCGCAACGGCGCCGAGTGGAAGTTCCGGGCCATCGGCCAGGGCTACGCCTCCGGCCTGCGCGGCATCGCGACCGACTACGGCGTCAACGTCTGACGGTCCGCGGCGAGCCGACAGGGGTTCGGCGGCCACGCGTTCAGCCCGTGCGGCCCCGCGCGTGGGCGGCGAACCCCATATAGTCGCCCGGGAGT
>NZ_JBHTWX010000045.1:0-63545 GCF_042792155.1 Kitasatospora sp. NPDC056651
GCCCGCACACCTCGCGCGTGCGGGCCGGAGCCGTTCCCGGTGCGCCCGGACGGGCCGCCGTCAGAACAGCGCCTCCTGGGTGTCCGGCTCCGCCGGGCGCAGCCGCTCGTGCAGGGTGAGGCCCTCGGAGCCGCGGCCGGTGACCGGGCTGAGCGTCCAGCCGGTGAGCAGCCGGGTGTCCAGCAGCAGCGGGCCGGAGCCGTCCGTCTGGTCGAGGAAGAGGTGCCGGCCCACCGGTGGCCTCAGCCGCCCCGCGACCACCGCACCGTCGGCGAGCCCGGCGATCTCCCGGTAGGCCTCCGGGGCGCCGCCGGCCAGGCCGTAGCGCTCGACGTGGTCGACCACCGGGCGGTCGGCGAGCGGCTCCACGGCGTGCCCGTCCAGCAGCCGGTGCGCCCGGGCGCGGGCTTCGGTGAGCACCGTACGGCGGTACGGGGCGTCGCCGTGCGACCACCACTGGTCCGTCTTCAGCCGGGACTTGAACCGCTCGCGGGCCAGGCCCGAGGCGGCGACGGTGAGTTCGGCGCGCCGGACGGCCGGCAGGCCGCCGCGGGCGGTGAACGCGTAGGCCAGCGCGCCCTGTTCGAGCAGCCGGCTGTCGCCGCGCTGCTCGGCGGTCAGGCCGACCTTGAGCAGGCCCTCGCCGAACCAGGCGAGGTAGAGCAGGTAGGTGCGGCCGTCGTCGAGGATCTGGTCCCGGGCGAGGGCCAGGCCCCGGTCCACGCTCTGGCACGCCGGGCACTGTGTCGCACCGGCGGCCGGATCGATCACCGCGTGGTGCGGGCAGGGCGTGCGCTCCGTCGCCCCGGCCAGCCAGGCCCCGACGCAGCGGCGCGGGCCGCCCAGCAGCCAGCCCACCTCCGCACCCGGCGTGACGGCGCGCTCGTGCACCTGGGCGCCGCGCGCGGCGGCGAGCACGGCCCTGCCGTCCTGCCAGCTCAGGCCGGTGGAGATCCAGCCGCCGGGCTGGGGGTGCTGCGGGGCGCTCTGCGGGGGGATCGTCACGTTTCTCCTTGCCGTCGGTGACCGTCGAGACTACCCGGAGCCACCGACGGGGCGGGGCCGCCCGGTGGGATCCCCGGGGACCGGCGGCCGGGACCACCGGCGCTCGGCCGACACGACGGGCCACCCCGCGGGAACCTCGGGAACGACCCCACCGGGCGCCGGGCTCCGACCCCTCCTCCCGGCCCCGTGGCACCGGTCGGCGCCCCTGCCCCACCACCCGGACGGCCACACCACCGGCACTTGGCCCGACAGGGTGTTCACGCTCTATTGTTGCGGGCGCGGTCGGCAGCGCGTGGCCGGGAGGCGACGCGGCGCGACCGGGCCCGAGGGTCGACGGCGAGGCGAATGGGGTGGGCGGACGGTGTCGGGGCGGCGGAGCGGCGGGGTGCTGGCGATATGGGCGGAGGCGCAGCGGCAGCAGCAGCGCCGGGAAGAGGCCCGTTGGCGCGCCGAGGCGGCGGAACTGCGCCGCCGGGAGCGGGAGCAGCGCGAGGCGCAGAAGGCGGCCGCCCGTGACGAGCGGGAGGCGCAGCGCGCCCACCAGCAGTCGCGGGAGGCCGAGGTGGCCCGGCGGACGGCCGAACTGGACGCCCGGGTCGAGGAGTTGAGGGGCCTGCTGGCCGCCGGTCTGGCCGCCCCGGCGTTCGGTCCGCAGGCGCTGCTGGCGCCTCTGGCCGAACCGGCCTTCGACCCAGGCCCGTTGGGCGTGCCGGTGCCGATGCCCGACCAGGCCTCGGCCGCGTACTTCGTGCCGCCGCCGGACCCGGTCCGGGCCCGCGACCAGGGTGTGCGGCGGCAGTACGAGCAGTACCTGGCCCAGGCCCGGGCCCGGTTCGAGCAGGACTGGTACGCCGCGCAGGCCCGGGAGGCGGACCGGCAGCGCCGGCTGGCCGGGTACCAGCAGGAGTACCTGGCCCGGGTCGAGCAGTCGCGTCGGCAGCGGCGGGAGCTCGGCGCCCGGACCGAGGAGCTGCTGCGCCGGCTGCGGGCGGGCGAGCCGGAGGCGGTGCAGGAGTACTTCACGGCGGGCCTGTACGCCTCGGCGGCCTGGCCGGAGGGCTTCCCGCACCGGCTGGTGGCGGCCTTCGACGCCGGGAGCCGCCAGCTGGTGGTGGACTGGGAGCTGCCCGGGCCGGACGTGGTGCCGGCCGCGGCCCGGGTGCGGTACGTGAAGGCGGACGACCGCGAGGCGGAGGTGGCCCGCCCGGCGACGGAGCGCAAGGCGCTGTACCGGGAGGTGCTGGCGCAGTCGGCGCTGCGGGTGGCGGCGGAGCTGTTCCGGGCGGACCGGGACGGGCTGCTGGACTCGGTGGTGGTGAACGGCTTCGTCCTGGGCATCGACCCGGCGACCGGCCGGGAGGCCGAGCGCTTCCTCTCCACGCTGACCGCCGCCCGGGCGGGCTTCGCCGGCCTGGCGCTGGACCGGGTGGCCCCGGTGGAGTGCTTCCAGGGCCTGGGCGGCCGGCTGTCGGCGCGCCCGGAGCGGCTGGACGAGGTGCGGCCGGACCGGCGGCCGCAGAGCGTCGGCGGGAGCCTGGCCGGGCACGGCGGCGAGGAGGAGCCGGACCTGTTCGAGATGGACCCGCTCGACTTCGAGGACCTGATCGCCGAGCTGTTCCGGCTGCGCGGCTTCACGGTGATGACCACGGCCCGCAGCGGCGACGTCGGGGTGGACGTGGTGGCCGAGGACCTGGACCCGGTGACCGGGGGCAAGATCGTGATCCAGGCGAAGCGCTACAGGAAGACGGTGCCGCCGACGGCGGTGCGCGACCTGGAGTCCACGGTCCGTCACCACGGCGCGAACAAGGGCATCCTGGTCACCACCGCGGGCTTCGGGCGCGGGTCGTACAGCTACATCGAGGGCAAGCCGCTGACCCTGGTGAGCGGCCCGGAGCTGGTGGTGCTGCTCGCCGAGCAGGGCCTGCGTGGCCGCCTCGGCCCCGGGGCGGCCACCGAAGCCGTCGCCCCTGCCGCGAACGGCGAGCCGGAGGGGGAAGAGGCCCGCGAGACCGCCCTCACGGTGAGCTGGCAGAGCCGGACGGCCGGCGGGGACGCGGTGGAGCTGGACGTCACCGCCTTCCTGTGCGGCGGCGGGCGGGTGCTGAGTGACGAGCACTTCGTCTTCTTCAACAGCCCGCAGGACCCGGACGGCGCCGTCCGGCTGCATCCGACCCGCTCGGTGCCGGGCGAGCCGACCCGGGCGGCCCGGCTGGCGCTGGACCTGCACCGGCTGCCGGCCGCCGTCGAGGAGGTGGTGGTCGCCGTCTCCACCGAGGAGGAGGAGCACCCGGCGCTGCCGCTCGGCTATGTGCACGGGCTGGCGCTCGCCGCCGTGTACGGGACGGGCGCGGGCGGTCCGGCCACCTGGGAGGGCCCGACCGGCGGGGTGCCGGACAGCGCGATGCTGCTGGGCGCGTTCCGACGGGCCCGGGGCGGCTGGGAGTTCGGCCCGTCCGGCCAGGTGGTGACGAACGGTCTGGCCGGGCTGGCGACGGCCTTCGGCGTGGCGGTCGAGTAGACGGCCGGGCCGGCGGCCCTCAGGGGTCGGGGTCATACCTGAGGAGGAGAAGGCCCCCCGCCGTACCGCCGGGTCGGCGGGGGCCGACCACCCGCGTGGCATACGCATCGCATTCGAACATCTTGGGATGATTGATCGGAGTCAGATATTCCGTTCATCCGCCCGAGGAGTCCACGTGACGTTCCCCGCAACCGCCGTCCACACCGGTCGTGCGGCCGCCCGCGCCACCAGCCTGAACAAGGTCTACGGGGAGGGGGAGACCCGCGTCGTCGCCCTCGACAACGTCAGCGTCACCTTCCCCCAGGGCGAGTTCACCGCGATCATGGGCCCCTCCGGCTCCGGCAAGTCGACCCTCATGCACTGCATGGCCGGCCTCGACACCGTCACCTCCGGCTCCTCCACCATCGGCGACACCGAACTCGTCGGACTCAAGGACAAGCAGCTCACCCAGCTGCGCCGGGACCACATCGGCTTCATCTTCCAGGCCTTCAACCTGCTCCCCACGCTGACCGCCCTGGAGAACATCACCCTCCCGATGGACATAGCCGGCCGCAAGGCCGACAAGGCCTGGCTCGACCGCGTCGTCGACACCGTCGGCCTCTCCGGCCGCCTCAGCCACCGCCCCTCCCAGCTCTCCGGCGGCCAGCAGCAGCGCGTCGCCTGCGCCCGCGCCCTCGCCTCCAAGCCCGACATCGTCTTCGCCGACGAGCCCACCGGCAACCTCGACTCCCGCTCCGGCGCCGAGATCCTCTCCTTCCTGCGCAACTCCGTGCGCGAGCTCGGCCAGACCGTCGTCATGGTCACCCACGACCCGGTCGCCGCCTCCTACGCCGACCGCGTCGTCTTCCTCGCCGACGGCCGCATCGTCGACGAACTCCACCAGCCCACCGCCGACACCGTCCTGGACCGCATGCGCCGCTTCGACGCCAAGGGCCGCACCAGCTGATCGCCCTGGCCCCGAACCGCCACCCGTCCCCCGAGTACCCCCAGGACTGACACACCCTCATGTTCCGCACCGCACTGCGCAATGTGCTCGCCCACAAGGGCCGACTGCTGATGACGGTTCTGGCCGTCATGCTCGGCACCGCCTTCGTGGCCGGCACCCTGGTCTTCTCCGACACCCTCGGCAACGCGCTCAGGACCCAGAACTCCAAGAGCTACACCGACATCGCCGTCACGGTCAGCGACCGCGAGGCCGCCAACCGCAGCTACGACCACGGTGACCGGGCCGTCGACGGCCCGACGATCACCGAGGGGACCCGGCAGAAGGTCGCCGCGCTGCCCGGCGCCGCCGAGGTCCGCGGCATCGTCAGCGGCTTCGCCGGCATCGCCGACAAGAAGGGCGCGCTGATCGGCAACGGCTTCTCCACCACCGGCACCAACTACGTGCCGGGCGCCGACGGCACCGACCCGCGCTACCCGCTGGTCGAGGGCCGCGGCCCGAAGGACGCCACCGAGGTCGTGCTGGACGCCAAGACCGCCGACAAGGGCGGCTTCAAGGTCGGCGACACCGTCCGGGTCGCGGTCAACGGCCCGGTGATGAACCTCAAGCTCACCGGCACCGTGCACACCAACGACCCCCGCGTGGTGGCCGGCGGCTCGCTGGCCGCCTTCGACACCGCCACCGCCCAGCGGCTCTACCTCACCCCGGGCCGCTTCGCCGAGCTGGACGTCAAGGCCGAGCCGGGCACCGACGACGCGGCGCTGCTCGCCGCCGTCAAGCAGGCCGCCCCGCAGGGCGACAACATCGACGCCAAGACCGGCCGCGAGCTCGCCGACGAGCAGGACCGGATGATCAAGCAGGGCACCCGGGTGCTGAGCACCTTCCTGCTGGGCTTCGCGGGCATCGCGCTGTTCGTCGGCATCTTCATCATCGCCAACACCTTCTCCATGCTGGTCGCCCAGCGCACCAAGGAACTGGCCCTGCTGCGCGCCATCGGCGCCAGCCGCCGCCAGATCACCCGGTCCGTCCTGGTCGAGGCCCTGCTGGTCGGCCTGACCGCCTCGGTGACCGGCCTGCTGGCCGGCATCGGGATCGCCGCCGGGCTCAAGTCGCTGCTCAACGGCCCGATGGAGGCCAACCTGCCGGACGGCCCGCTGATCGTCGGCCCGAGCACGGTGATCACCGCGCTGGCCGTCGGCGTACTGGTGACGGTGCTCGCCGCCTGGCTGCCCGCCCGCCGGGCCTCCCGGATCGCCCCGGTGGCGGCGATGAGCGCGGTCGAGCAGCCCGCCACCCAGAAGGGCCTGCGGGTCCGCAACACCATCGGTCTGCTGTTCTCCGCCGCCGGTGCCGCCGCGCTGCTGGCCGGTGTGTCCGGCAAGGAGGTCAAGCTGGTCGGCCTCGGCTCCGGTGCGCTGCTGATCGGCGTCTTCGTGCTGACCCCGCTGCTGTCCCGGCCGCTGATCGCGCTGATCGCCCCGCTGCTGCGGGCCGTGTACGGCGCGCCCGGCAAGCTGGCCCAGGAGAACGCGGTCCGCAACCCGCGCCGCACCGCCGCCACCGCCTCGGCGCTGACCATCGGCGTCACCCTGATCACCTCGCTGACCGTGATCGGCGCCTCGGTGAACCAGGCCGTGGACAAGCTCACCGCGACCGACCTCAAGGCCGACTACACGGTCACGATGCAGAACTTCTCGGCGCTCTCCCCCGAGGTCGCCACCCAGCTCGCCAAGGCGCCCGGCGTCAGCGCGATCGGCGCCGAGCGCGGCGTCCCGGTGAAGGTCGGGGCGAACGGCGAGGACAGCGAGTGGCTGACCACGATGGACGCCGCCACCATCGACCAGGTGGCCACCGTCAAGGTCACCGAGGGCTCGGCCGACGCCCTCAAGCAGGGCAAGCTGCTGGTCAGCTCGGGCCGCGCCGAGCACGGCGGCTACAAGCTCGGCGACACCCTCGCCGTGACCTACCCGGACGGCGCCAAGGGCACCCTGACCGTCGGCGGCATCCTGGAGTCCAGCACCATGCTGGCCGGGATCGTCGCCCCCGAGTCCGTGGTCGGCCCGCACGCGCTGCCCGGCTCCGGCCCGCAGAAGGTGCTGGTCAAGGGCGTCAACGGTGCGACCCCGGAGCTGAAGCAGGCGCTGCGCGACGCGACCGGCGGCAACCCGCTGATCGCCGTCAAGGACGCCAAGGAGATCAAGGCGGAGAACCGCTCGATGGTCACCGGGATCCTGAACATGATGTACGGGCTGCTCGGCATGTCCGTGGTGATCGCGGTGCTCGGCGTGGTCAACACCATGGCGATGTCGGTGTTCGAGCGCCGCCGGGAGATCGGCATGCTGCGGGCGGTCGGCCTGAACCGGCTCGGCATCCGCCGGATGGTCCGGCTGGAGTCGCTGCTGATCGCGCTGTTCGGCGGGCTGGTGGGTGTCGGCCTCGGCATCCTGGTCGCCTGGGCAGCCGTACGCACCCTGGCGGACAGCCTCCACGGCATCACCACCGTGGTGCCGCCGGTGCAGACCGCCTGCTACCTGCTCGCGGCCGCCGTGATCGGCCTGCTGGCCGCGCTCTGGCCGGCCTACCGGGCGTCCAAGCTGGACATCCTGGGCGCGATCAAGAGCCAGTAGTCCGGCAGTTGAACACCAGGAGCCCCCGGGCGGTTCGAAGGAACCGCCCGGGGGCTCCGGCGTGCCGTCGGCTGGACCACTGGCCGGCCGGGATCAGTCGGACAGGACCTTCTCGTCGCTCGGCTGGAGGGTGCCGACGGTCAACCCGGCGGCCGAGACCAGCAGTTCGCCGACCGGCTTGCCGTCGGCGCCGAGCACCTCGGCGATCACCGGCGCCCGCTCGTCCGGCGGGGTGACCTGGAGACCGGTGATCGTGTGGCAGGTGGCGTCCGACTTCTCGCAGGCGCTCCACCTGAAGCCCGCGTAGCCGGACTTGTCGGGCTTCAGGGTGACCAGCACCGGCCCCGCGGGTCGCGCCTCGTGGGTGCCCGGCAGCACGTCCACGGTGTTGTCGGCCCGTAGGCCGCCGATGCCCGGGTAGCCGTACAGCGTGCAGGTGTGGTCGCTCTTGTTCCTGACCGTCAGCAGGGCCGAACCGGCGCCCTTGACCTGCACGGTGGCGCCGATCTCGTCGCTCCTGCACCGCGACGCGGCCGCCTGGGCGGCCATCGGATCGCCGGGGACGGTCGCCCCGGTGGCGCTCGCCTTCGGGTCCCCCGGCCGGTCGTCCGTCTCCCGCACCCGGTCGCACGCGGTCAGCGCGGCGGTCAGCGCGAGTGCCAGCACACCGGCGGCGGCCAGCCCGGCAGGTCTGCGAACGGTCATGTTCCCCCCAAGGGTGAGTCATGGTACGGAAATTCGTCACCTTGACTACGAAGGTCCCGGTGGATCGGTTCCACCGGGCGTACGCGAACCGCCCCGCCCGGCGGAGGCCGGACGGGGCGGTGGGGGTTTCGCGCGGTGCGGCGCGGTTCGGCGCGGTGAACCGGCCGGTCAGGCGGCCGGCTTGGCGGCCACCGGCTGGGCGGGCTTGCCGGTCTTGCGGCCGCCGCCGAGGACGTTGAAGAACACCGCCAGCGTCGGGACCAGGTAGAGCAGCCAGACCACCAGCTGGAGCACCGTCGGGTCCGGCTGGAAGTTGAACACGCCCTTCAGCAGGGTGCCGTACCAGCTGTCCTTGGGGATGGTGCTGGAGATGTCGAAGGCCGTGCTGTGCAGGCCGGGCAGCCAGCCGGCCTCCTGGAGGTCGTGCACGCCGTAGGCGAGGACGCCGGCCGCGACCACGACCAGCATCGCGCCGGTCCAGGTGAAGAACTTGGCCAGGTTGATCTTCAGCGCGCCCCGGTAGAACAGCCAGCCGAGCACCACCGAGGTGAGCAGGCCGAGCGCGGCGCCGATCAGCGGGTTCCAGCCGTCGTCGGTGGCCTGCACGGCCGACCAGATGAACAGCGCGGTCTCCAGGCCCTCGCGGCCGACGGCCAGGAAGGAGGTGACCACCAGCGCGGTGGTGCCCATCGCGATCGCCGCGTCCAGCTTGCCGTGCAGCTCGGTCTTCAGGTGCCGGGCGGTGCGCCGCATCCAGAAGACCATCCAGGTCACCAGGCCGACCGAGATGATCGACAGGGTTCCGCCGAGCGCCTCCTGGGCCTCGAAGGTGAGCTGCGAGGAGCCGAACTGGAGCACCGCTCCGAAAGCCATGGAGAGTGCCACGGCCGAGCCGACGCCGATCCACACCGGCGGCAGCTTGTCCTTGCGCCCGGTCTTGACCAGGTAGGCGATCAGGATGCAGACGACCAGGCTGGCTTCGAGGCCTTCGCGCAGGCCGATCAGGTAGTTGCCGAACACGCGGGCTCCTGGGGGGTGTAGAGGTGGTACGAGGGGCGGGAGGTCAGCCGAACAGGGCCTGGCCCCACCACTCCCCCGGCTTGCGCACGCCCGCCGGGCAGGCGAAGTGGGCGGAGCCGACGTGCTGGATGTACTCGTTGAGCTTGTCGCTCGCCGCGAGCTTCTGCTGGAGCGGGACGAAGGCCTTGCGGGTGTCGCGCTGGTAGGCGAGGAAGAACAGCCCCGCGTCCAGGCGGCCGAGGCCGTCGGTACCGTCGGTGAAGGAGAAGCCGCGGCGCAGGATCATCAGGCCGTTGTTGGCGTCCGGGTGGGCGAGCGCGACGTGCGCGGTCGCGGGCATCGCCGCGAGGTCCGGCGCGTCGTGCTCCTTGCCCTTGCCGTACGGGGCGCCCTCGCCCTTGGTGCGGCCGAAGGTGTCCTCCTGGTCCTTGAGCGAGGCGCGGTCCCAGGTCTCGATGTGCATCCGGATGCGCCGGGCGACCAGGTAGGAGCCGCCGGTCATCCACTCCGGGCCGTCGCCGGGGGCGGCCCAGACGTGGTCGGCCAGCTTCCCGGTGTCGGTGCCCGCGATGTTGTGGGTGCCGTCCTTGAAGCCCATCAGGTTGCGCGGGGTCTGCTCGTCCGGGGTGGTCGAGGAGGTCTTGCCGAAGCCGAGCTGCGACCAGCGGATGTTGACGGTGCCCATGCCGATCCGGGCCAGGTTGCGGATCGCGTGCACGGCGACCTGCGGGTCGTCGGCGCAGGCCTGGACGCAGATGTCGCCGCCGCTGCGGGCCGGGTCGAGCTTGTCGGCCTTGAAGTTCGGCAGGTCGATCAGGGCCTCGGGGCGCTTGGCCTGGAGGCCGAAGCGGTCCACTGTGGTTCCGTCCGGGGCGGACTTCTCGAACAGGCTCGGCCCGAAGCCGATGGTCAGGGTGAGCCGGGAGGCGGGCAGGCCGAGGGCCTCGCCGGTGTCGTCCGGCGGCGCCTCCGCCGATCCGGGCACCGCGCCGGTGCCGACCTCGCGGCCGCCGGTCATCGCGGCGGCCGCCTTGGTCCACTCCTTGAGCAGCTTGACCAGGGACTCCTTGGTGGCCTTCTCGGAGACGTCGAAGGCGGCGAAGTGCAGCCGGTCCTGGACCGGGGTGGAGATGCCCGACTGGTGGTCGCCGTAGAACGGCACCTCGGCGCCGGCCTGGGCGGCGGCCACCGGGGCGGTGTCGTCCTGCCGGCTCGCCGCGGCGACGGAGCCGACGGCGGCGGCGCCGAGCGCCACCCCCGCGCCGGCCCAGCCCATGACGGCGCGGCGGCTGACCGCGCCCTTGGTCGCGGTGGCGCCGGCGGCCGGCGTCCCGTTCTGCTGCTCGTTCTCCGCGTCCATCGGCGGGCGGGCCCTTCTCCTGTGCCGGACTTCTCTGCTGTGCCGGACGGTCTCTGCGCTGACCCACGGAGGCCGTGGCGCCCGGATCACGGGCGGCCACGGCGTCGGTGGGGTACTTCGGGTGGCGGTGGGCCGGTTACTTGACGACCACGGCGGCGGCCAGCTTCGACAGCGGCTCGCCCAGCGAGTTGACCGCGTCGGAGAAGGTCTTGCGCTCGGCCTCGGTCACCTTGTCGTAGGAGGTGAAGGTGCCGTCGGCCTGCTTGTACTTGGCCAGCAGGGTGTTGATCTCGGCGAACTCGGAGTCCAGCGTCCTGGCCAGCTCCGGGTCCTTCTCGGAGGCGACCGGCTTCAGCAGCTCGTAGGCCTTCTGCGCGCCCTCGACGTTGGCCTGGAAGTCGGCCAGGTCGGTGTGGCTGTAGCGGTCCTCCTCACCGGTGATCTTGTTGGTGGCGACCTCGTCCAGCAGTTCCTTGGCGCCGTTGGCCATGCTGGTCGCGGTGATCTCCGCCTGCGGGATCTTCTTCTGCCAGTCCTTGAGGTCGGCCACCAGCTGGTCGGCGAGCTTCTTCTCGTCGTCGCCGATCCTGGCGTCGGCCCAGAGCGACTTCTCCAGCTTGTGCCAGCCGGTCCACGCCTGGCCGGGCTCCAGCTTGTCCTCGCGGGTGTCGGTCTTCGGGTCGACGTCGCCGAAGCTCTCGGCGACCGGCTCGGTGCGCTCCCAGCCGGTGCGCGAGGGGGAGAACAGCGACTTGGCCTTCTCCAGGTCGTCCGCCTTGATCGCGGCGGCGAAGGCCTCGACGGCCGGGATGGTCGCGTCGGCCTGCTCCTGGGCGTACGTGCGGTAGGCGTCGACGGCGGCGGCCAGGCGCGGGTCGGCGGCCGCGGCGCTGCCGCCCTCGCCGGTGACGGTGATCTTCTGGCGGATGCCGTTGCCGACCATGCCGGGCTTGCAGGCGATCTCGTAGGAGCCGGCCTTGATCTCGGCGTTGATGCTGGCCTTGGTGCCGGGGCCGATGTTCTCGCGCTCGGTGACGATCTTGTCGCCGTCGCCGTAGACGTAGACCTCGGTGGTCTTGGAACCCTTGTTGCTGATGTCCAGCACCACGTGGCCGGCCGGGAAGCTGGTCTTGGAGACCTCGCACGCGGTGTCGGTCGCGTTCACCTTGACCGCGTCGGAGCCGCCCGCCTTGTCGTCCTTCTTGGACGCGCAGCCGGCCAGGGCTGCGGTCGCCACGGCGAGGGTGAGCAGCGCGGCTGCGGTGGAACGGCGGCGGGCGGACATGCGGGCTCCAACGGAAAAGGGCATGGGTGTGCCGAGGCAGTGAGGCCGGCCGGGGACCGGCAGACCATCGTTAGCTAAGGCATACCTTACGTAAAGACTGTTTTACGTCTACACCCGCCCCCTCAACCGTTACCTTCCCGGCGTCCGGCGAGCCGCGGCCCGGGCCGTCCAGCGGCCCTCGTGGCGGCTGATCCGGATCGGGTGGCCGAAGGTCTCGCTGATCAGCTCGGTGGTCATCACCTCGCCCACCGGCCCGGCCGCGACGCACTCGCCGCCGCGCAGCAGCAGGGCGTGGGTGGTGCTCTCCGGCAGCTCCTCCAGGTGGTGGGTGACCAGCACGCTCGCCAGCTCCGGGTGCTGGTGGCGCAGCAGGTCGAGGCTGTCCAGCAGCAGCTCGCGGGCGGTCAGGTCCAGCCCGGTGGCGGGTTCGTCGAGCAGCAGCAGACGGGGGCTGGGCATCAGCGCGCGGGCGATCAGCGCCCGGCCGCGCTCGCCCTGGGAGAGGGTGGTCCAGGCGGCCTCGGCCATCGCGCGCATGCCGAGCGTGTCGATCAGCTGCTCGGCGCGCTCCAGCGCCTCCGGCTCGGGCTTGCGGTGGAACTCCGGCTCGATGGTGTTGGTGTGCCCGGTGAGCACCACCTCGCGCACGGTCAGCGGCGAGCGCAGCGGGTGGCGCGGGTTGACATGCCCGAGGTGGGCGCGCAGCTCGCGGATGTCCACCCGGCCGAGCCGGCGTCCGAGCACGTCGACCTCGCCCCGGGTCGGGTGGGAGACCGCGCCGAGCAGCGCCAGCAGGGTGGACTTGCCCGCGCCGTTGGGTCCGAGCAGCGCCCAGTGCTCGCCGGGCCGGATCTCCAGGGTGATCCCGCGCAGCAGGTGGCGGCCGTCGCGCACCACGTCCACGTCCCGGGTGCGCAGCAGCGGTCCGTCGAAGTCGGGGGCGGAAGTGTTCATGGGACTCCGATCGCGGCGCCGGGGCAGGGTGCGGGCGGGGGCGCCGCACCGGACGGGCCGGCGCCGTCCGTCCGCGTGCAGAGTACAACCGTCGGCCGGGGGTGGGTCGGGCCGTCCGAGGGGTGGACTCGTCGGTGGCGCGCCAGCCCCCGGGCGCCCCACCGGAGTTGGCGGTCTCAGAGCGCCAGGAGGCCCGCGTCGGTGGGGCGCAGGCCGCAGGCGTCGAGGTAGAAGGGACGCAGGTGCGGCTCGAAGTCCACGTGCAGCCAGGCGCAGCCGGCCGCGCGGGCCCCGTCGGCGGCCTCGGCGACCAGCCGGGTGGCGACGCCCCGGCGGCGGGTGTCCGGGGAGACCACGGTGTCGAGCAGGAAGGCGTGGGCGCCGCCGTCCCACGCCAGGTTGACGAAGCCGACCAGGGCGCCGTCGACGGCGCGACGGGCGGTGACCCAGCCGAGGCTGTGCCGTTCCAGGCGGGCGAGCCAGGCTCCGGGTTCCACCGGGGCGTCGCCGGGGTTTCCGCCAGAGCTTCCGCCGGGGTTTCCGCCGGGGTCGCCGAAGCCCTCGGCGTGCAGGGCGTCGAGTTCCGGGTCGGTGAGCCGGCCGCGCCAGTGGTAGTCGATCGTCACGACCGCACTGTAGAGCGCTTGTTGACTTCCGATCATTTTTTTATTGACCAAGGACACGACTTGGCAAAGTTATGACCTTCCCCCTAGCTCAATCTGACTGAACCCCGTCAATCTCGGTCGCAGCTCCTTTCCCTGCACAGCTACCCCCACTGGAGTCCGCGTGACCCCCACACCCTCCTCCCGCCGTGCCCGCGTGGCCGGAGCCGTCGCCGTCGTCGCCGCCCTCGCCGGTGCCACCGTGCCCGCCGCCACGGCCTCCGCCGCCTCCGGTGCCCCGGGTGCGCGCGAGGGCGCGATATCCCAGGCCCGCGCCAACGTCACCCGCAACGCCGGGGTGTTCGGCTTCGGCGCCGGCCAGGGCCTCGTGCTCAAGGACGTCGTCCTGGACGCCGACGGCGCCTCGCACGTCCGCTTCGACCGCACCTTCCAGGGCCTGCCGGTGGTCGGCGGCGACCTGGTCGTCCACCAGGACGCCAAGGGAAGGCTCAAGGACTCCTCCCGCGCGGCCGCCCACGACGCCGCCGTGAAGTCCACCGTCCCGAAGGTGACCGCCCAGTCCGGCGCGGCCGGCGCGCTGTCCGCCGCCCCGGGCGTCAGGGACGCCGTCAGCACCCCCGAGCTGGTGGTCTGGGCCGCCGACGGCACGCCCCGGCTGGCCTGGCGCACCACCGTCGAGGGCACCGGCGCGCACGGCGAGCCGGCCGGCGAGGTCGTCGTCACCGACGCCACCACCGGCGAGCGGATCGAGTCCTACGACGCCGAGCACCAGGCGGCCGGCACCGGCAACTCCGAGTACACCGGCACGGTCACCGTCGACACCACCGCCAGGTCCGGCGGCGGCTACACCCTGACCGACCCCGTCCGCGGCCACGTCACCAAGGACGCCAACAACCTCTCCGCGAGCTCGCTCAAGGCCACCTCCGGCACCGCGTTCACCAGCACCACCAACGTCTGGGGCGACGGACGGAAGTTCTCCTCCGACCGCTCCACCGCCGCCGTCGACGCCCACGCCAACACCGCCTGGACGTACGACTACTACAAGAACGTCCACGGCCGCAACGGCATCAAGAACGACGGCAAGGGCGCCACCGTCTTCGTCCACGTCGGCACCAAGTGGGACAACGCCCAGTGGTCCGACAGCTGCTTCTGCATGATGACCGGCGACGGCGACGGCACCACCGACCCGGAGCAGGTGGACCTCGACACCATGGGCCACGAGATGACCCACGGCGTCACCAGCGCCACCGCCAACCTGCGCTACAGCGGCGAGTCCGGCGGCCTCAACGAGTCCACCAGCGACATCTTCGGCACCATGGTCGAGTGGTACGCCAACAACAAGGTCGACACCGGCGACTACCTGTTCAGCGACCAGTCCACCCCGCCGTGGCTGCGCCGCTTCGACAAGCCCTCGCTGGACGGCCGCTCGGCCGACTGCTGGAGCAGCGGCGTCGGCAAGCTCGACGTGCACTACTCCTCGGGCGTCGGCAACCACTGGTTCTACCTGGCCAGTGAGGGCAGCGGCAGCAAGACGATCAACGGCGTCACCTACAACAGCCCGACCTGCGACGGCTCCACGGTGACCGGCATCGGCAACGACAAGGTCGCCAGGATCTGGTACCGCGCGCTGACCGTCTACATGACCTCCACCACCACCTACAAGGGCGCCCGCACCGCCTCGCTCAACGCGGCCCGCGACCTGTACGGCGCCGGCAGCACCGAGTACAACGCGGTCGCGGCGGCCTGGGGCGGGGTCAGCGTCAGCTGACGCCGGCCTTCAACGGTCCCTCAGTGGTCCCTCAGTGGTCGAACCCGACGTGGCAGTGGTCGTGGTGGGTGTCGTCGGTGAAGAACCGGTTCCCGACGCCCGGGATCGCCACCGGGCCGCCCACGTTGTACGAACCGGCGGCGGCCGCGTCCCGCATGAAGGACTCGATCAGCTGCCGGGGCGTGGCCGGGTCGACCACCGGCAGGCCGTCGATCCGCCAGACGTCGAAGGCCCGGCCCAGCGGATGGTCGCTGGGCCGGGTCGTCCCGAAGACGTCCAGCGGGTGGCCCGTCCGCACCACGCTCACCGACAGCGTGTACGGGCCGGCCAGCCGCAGCATCGCCTCCACCGCGCTGTCGTGGACCGTACCGCTGCGCAGGTCGGCGGCGGCCTCGGGCGGCAGCTCGATCCTCGGCTCGGCCAGCGCCCGGGCGACCGCGGCCGACGGGGAGGCGGCGGCCGGGCCCGCGACGCCCGGGCGCAGGTCGGTGACGGTCCAGCGCGGCTCGGCCCGGCCGAGCCGGACGTCCACCGTGGTGCCGCCCTCGGTCACCGAGCCGTCCGGGCCGCGGGTCCACTGCCGGCAGACCACCAGCACGCTCGCCGAGTCGTCGAGGATGCCGCCGTACTGGGCGACGACCACCTCCAGGCTCGCCTCGGCCGCCTCCGGGGCCAACGGTCCCGCCGCGTCGGCCAGCCCGGGCGGCAGGCCCAGCGCCGCCACCCGGGCCCGGGCCGCTTCCACGCCCGGCCCCCCGGGCG
The DNA here is from genome assembly GCF_042792155.1 of Kitasatospora sp. NPDC056651. Taxonomy (NCBI): domain Bacteria; kingdom Bacillati; phylum Actinomycetota; class Actinomycetes; order Kitasatosporales; family Streptomycetaceae; genus Kitasatospora; species Kitasatospora sp. NPDC056651. The sequence goes on from NZ_JBHTWX010000045.1 coordinate 15,571, forward strand.
GCCAGGCGCCGAGCGCGGCGACCAGTTCGACGGCGCGGCGCTTGACGTCGGGCTGGATCTCGCCGGGGCCGGGCTGCCAGAGCGGCGGGCGGGACAGCGGGGTGGGGGTCGGGGTGGGCGTGGGGCTCGGGGTGCCGGTCGGGGTCGCGGCCCCGGTCGGGGTGGCCGCCGGGCTCGTGCCCGTCGCCCGCGGCGTGCCCCCGCCGGTGCACCCCGCCGCGCCCAGCAGCAGCGCCGCCGCTCCCGCCCGCAGCACCCCGCGCCGGTCCGGGCCTGGGCCGCCGCGTCCGCCGTCCGCACTCGTCATGCCGTCAGTATGCGGTCCGTCACCCGCGCCGTCCGCCCGACCGGACGCAGACCTCCCGCCGAGCGTCCGCGGGTTCAGGCATGTTCGAAATTCCTGGCGGTCAGGCCAGTGCAGTGGCGATCATGATCGGCATGATCTCCGACAGCACCGCCGCCGGCACCGTCACCGCCGCGGCCTCCGGCATCTGGAAGCTCGGCGACCGCACCGTCCACCGCATCGGCTTCGGCACGATGCGCCTGCCGCAGACCGGCCCGGCACTCTCGACCGGGCCCACAGGGCCTGAGGGGGCCGCCGGCGCTCGCGCGGCGGCACCTCAACGGCGGGCGGGCGCCCGGTAGACGAGGTCCCCGCCCCGCCGGTCGGCGAGCTCCGTGATCAGGCCGTGGTCCGGTGACAGGGCGCAGGCGGGATCGGTGCGCGCCGGGTCGCCGGTGAGGGCGAAGGCCTGGCAGCGACAGCCGCCGAAGTCGGTTTCACGACGGGGGCAGGAGGCGCAGGGCTCGGGCAGCCAGTCGGTGCCGCGGTAGGCCCGGAAGGCCGAGGACTCGGACCAGATCCAGGCGAGGTCGTGGTCGCGGACGTTCGGCGGGTCCAGCGGGAGGTCGTAGGCGGCGGGGCAGGGCAGGACCCGGCCGTCGGGGGCGACGGTCAGGGAGACCGCGCCCCAGCCGCCCATGCAGGGCTTCGCGACGCCGTCGAAGTAGTCGGGGACGACCCACACGAGTTCGGCATCGGTCCCCCGCCGCCGGCGCTCGACCGCTTCCCGGGCGCGGGCCAGCTGGTCGCGGGTGGGCATGAGGGCGGCCCGGTTGGCCAGCCCCCAGCCGTAGAACTGGGTGTTGGCGAGTTCGATGCGCACCGCGCCCCAGGCGATGCCGAGGTCCACGATCGCGTCGATGTCGTCGAGGTTCAGGCGGTGCAGGACGACGTTGAGGCCGAGCGGCAGTCCGGCCTCCCGGACCAGCGCGGCGGCCCGCTCCTTCGCGGCGAACGACCGCCGCCCGGCGATCAGCTCGGAGGAGGCGGCGTCGGCGCCCTGGACGGAGAGCTGCACGCTGGGCAGCCCGGCGGCCGTCAGGTCGGCCAGCCGCTCGCGGGTCAGACCGAGTCCGCTGGTGACGAGCTGGGCGTAGATCCCGGCGCGGTCGGCCCCCGCGACGATCTCGGTCAGGTCGCGCCGCAGCAGCGGTTCGCCTCCCGAGAGGTGGACGTGCGCGACCCCGAGCTCACCTGCCTGTGCCAGCACGTCGATCCACTGACTTGTCGTCAGTTCATCAGATCTGGCCGTGAGTTCAAGAGGATTGGAGCAGTACGGGCAGCGCAGCGGGCAGCCGTGGGTGAGTTCGGCCAGCATCGCCCAGGGCGGGCTCACCGCAGCCATCCCCGCTCCTTCAGGTCGTCGAGGAAGACCACCACGTCCTCGGCGCCCTCGGCCGGGAACCCGGTGGCGATCTCCGGTACGGTCCGGGTGCCGTCGCACCGTCCGACGATCGCGGCCGCCTCGGCGCTGAGGACGACGATGCGTTCCGGGACGACCAGCAGGGTGCTGCCCCGCACCGGGCAGTGGCGCAGGCGCGCGTACCGGCTCAGCGCCGGTCGCCAGGTCACGCCGGCGCCCGTTCGACGGCGTCGAGCAGGGTCCACAGCACCTCGCACTTGTAGGAGAGCGCCGCGATGGCGGACTCCTGCTCGGCGCGGGTGCGCGCCCAGGAGAGCACCAGGGACAGCGCCTCGTCGCTGTCCCGGCGGCCCTGGCGGACACGGGCCTTGAAGTAGGCGAGACCCTCGGCCTCGATCCAGGTGTAGTGGCGTTCGAAGGCGGCGATCCGGGTGGCCATCAGGTCCGGCGCGAACAGTTCGGTCAACGAGGCGGCCACGGCTTCGAGGGGTGTCCCGTTGCGGCAGAGGTTCACGTAGCCGTCGACGGCGAGCCGCACGCCGGGCAGCACCTCGCGGCCCGAGAGCAGGTCGGCGCGGTCGATTCCGGCGGCCTCGCCGAGGCGCAGCCACCGCTCGATGCCGCCCTCGTCGCCGTCGCTGCCGTCGTGGTCGGTGATGCGGCGGATCCACAGCCGGCGCAGCGCGGGATCCTCCAGCTTGGCGAGGATCAGCGCGTCCTTGACCGGGATGTGCCGCTGGTAGTGGAAGCGGTTGACGATCCAGGTCCGCAGCTCCCGCGGCTTCAGCGACCCCTGGTGCATCCTCAGGTTGAAGGGGTGCCGGTGGTGGTAGCGGCGCTCGGGCACGGCCCTGAGCTCGCTCTCGAAGGTCGTCACCATGTGAGGACCGCTCCTTCCGCGGCCACCTCGATGCCCCGGTCCGCCAGCTCCGCGTGGAGGGGCGAGTCCGGGTCGACGAGCGGGTTGGTGTTGTTCAGGTGGGTGTAGAGGCACCGGGCGGGCAGGGCGGCGAGCCGGTCGCGGGTGGCGAGCACCGGCAGGTGGCCCATCCCGGTGGCGGTCTTCGTGGAGAACCCGGCGGTGCGGGGCTCCTCGTCGTCCCAGAAGGTGCCGTCGACCAGGACCAGGTCGGCGTCCTCGCCGAACCCGTCGGGCCAGACGCCGGTCGACGGCGCGTACAGCAGTCCGCCCACCCTCAGGGCGCTCACCCAGTCCCCGTCGCAGGCGTCCCGGGCGTACCGGGGGCGCTTGCCCGAGAGCGGTTCGAGCGCGACGCCGTCGAAGTCCCGCCAGCACAGCCGGGTGTAGGGCGCGAGCACCTCTCCGAGTCCGAGCGCCTTGTGCACGGCCTCCCGCACCGCGTCGGTCGCCATGACCTCCAGCTCGCCGGCCTCGCGCAGCCGCGCCAGGCCGAGCGTGTGGTCGAGTTCGGCGTCCGTGAGGATGACGCCGGACAGCCGGGTCCGCCGTCCGTCGGGGCGCAGCCAGGGGCAGCGCTCGATCTGTTCGGCGACGTCCGGGGTCGCGTTCACGAGGTACACCCGGCCGGGCTCGGTCTCCACGGCGATGGACGCGTGCAGCCGTCGGCGCGAGGGAACCGCGCGTGCCCCGGCACAGCCGGGGCACGCACAGTTCCACTGCGGGACGCCGCCGCCGGCTGCCGTACCGAGTACGTGCAGTCGCACAGCGTTTCCTCCCTCTTCGAGTGGTGGTCCTACCGGTACGGTCCGGTCCGGCGGTCGCTACCGCTTGGCGAGGTAGTAGGCCGAGACCTCCAGGGACGCCTCCACCACCTGGTAGCTGGGCTTGCGCCAACCGGCGCCGCCCGTCGGGGTGTTCGGCTGGTGGGTGGTGCGCTCCCGGGGCTGCGGGGCACGCCGGGGCTGTTCGTCGTGACGGGTCATGACTGTCTCACCTCCGTGTGGGGACTTCACTGCTTCGCGTTCCGGTCGTAGGGGACGGCGAGGATCGCGCCCGGATTGGCCAGGTGGGTGGTCGGGGTGCCGCCCTCGCCGCGGACCATGTGCTGGCCTTCGCTGTCGGTGGCGATGTACAGCGTCTTGCCGTCCGGGCTGAGGGTGACGTCGCGGTAGCGGTTGATCGTCCGGTAGAGCTCCTCGTAGTGCTTGCCGTCCTTGGTGAGCCGGAAGACGGTGCCGTTCTTCATCGAGGTGACGAGGACGTCGTCGCCGAACACCTTGAGGCTGCCGGGGGCCATGGTCGGCCAGCACATGTAGGCGGAGGCCGCGTCGGGACAGACCGGCGTCGTGCCGAAGTTGTGTCCGCTCTCGACGGTCGTCCCGAACGTGCTGAGCGGGGAGACCATCTCCTTGGTGAAGTCCGACTCCTTCATCGTCGGCACCTCGGCCGGCGGCGAGCCCGGGTCGGGGTTGTAGGTGAGCTTCTCGCAACCACCCTTGGCCTGCGACCAGTTGGAGTAGACGTACGCCTTGTCGTCCTTCCACCCGGCGACGTTGGGCCAGCCGTAGTTGCCGCCCTTCTCGATGTGGTTGAACTCGTCGTCGGTGAGCGGGCCGTTCTCGGACGTGTAGAGCTCCTTGCCGCCGAAGTCCATCCCGTTCGGGTTGCGCATCCCGTAGGCGTAGATGTGGCTGCGGGCCCCGTTCAGCTCGGGATTGTCGTCGGGGACGGAGCCGTCCAGGTTGATGCGGAGCACCTTGCCCTGGTAGAGCGACCAGTCCGACGCGGCGACCTGGGCGGCGGTCGGCAGGTCCTGCGCGTGGTTCGGCAGGCAGTAGTCGGCCAGGTAGTTGTGGCCCTGGTCGCCGATCGTGTAGTAGAGCTTGCCGTCCGGCCCGTACCGGAGCCTGGCCGACTGGTGCTGGTTGTGCCCCGGCAGTCCCGTCAGGATCGGTTTCTCGTCCGAGAGCTGACCGTCCTTCGAGGTGTACCGGACGATCTTCGTGGCCGAGTCGCTGCCGTTCTTGTAGGTGTAGGCGAGGTAGACGTAGTCGCTGTCCTTGCCCTTGCCGAAGTCCGGGTGCAGCGTGAAGCCCAGGACGCCGTCCTGCCCGTCCTGGCTGTGGAAGGCCTTCCCCGTGAGGTCGAGGGCGGTGCTCTTGGCACCGCTCTGCGGGTCGACCCGGGTGACCTTGAGCCCGGACTTCTCACTGACCCAAAGCTGACCGTCGGGGCCGTAGGTGAGCTCGTACGGGTCTCCCAACCCGTCCGTCACCACCTTCGCCTGCGTCTGCGGTGTCTGCGGCGTCTGCGGGGCCTGGGACTGCACGGGCTCGGCGGTGACGACACCGGCCTGCCGGGCGGCGGTGCTGCCGCCGGACGCCGTTCCCCCGTTGTCGGAGCACGACGTGATCAGCGCGGCGGCGGGGATCAGGGCCAGTGCGACCGGGAGCTTTCTCATGGTGCCTCCCACTCGTCGCGGCGACGAGTGTCATGGTGTCCGAATGACCGGATTCGACGATGCCTCACCGGGCCGGCCGTGTAGGGTGCGGCCGCCGGGCGAGCAGGTCATCGCCTTCGACGGAGGGAGCGCCGTCGCCGACGGACGGCCGTCCGGCGTCCCGCCCTCACCGTAGGTCGGCTCCCCCGGGTGCGCACCCCTCGTTGGCCCGGTCGCGTGACGCCGGCGGCGGGGTCCTCGGCGGCGGGCCCCACCTGGTGGACCGGCAGGACGGGAGCGTCCACCACGTCCCCGCCACGACGGTCGTGGCCGCGGACCGGGCGGCGCTCTGCCTCCGGCGGGTCCAGGGCGTCCGGCCACCCGACGCCCTGGCGGCGGAAGTCCGCGAACCGGAGGAGGAGCAGGAGGACACCGCCGCCGCCGTGGTCCCGCTCCGCCGGTGGGCGCCCGCGACGGGGCGGCTACGCCTCCCGCTCGAAGAGCAGCGCCGTCCAGTGCACCCCGCCCCGGCCGTGCAGGTCGGGGCGGGCCGCGCGGTGGTGCAGGCGCAGGCCGTGGGCGGCGGCGAGGTCGATGGTGGGCTCGGGCGGGAGGTCGAACATCCGGCGGCCGGGCGGGACGGGACCGTGGCGGACGGTGAGGGCGAGGCGTCCGCCGGGGGCGAGGAGCCGGGCGAGGGCGGCCATCGCGGGTGGGCGCTCGTCGGGGGCCAGGTGCATCCAGACGGCGGTGAGCAGCACGAGGTCGTAGCGCGCGCCCTCGGAGACGAGCAGCGGCAGCTCGGGCAGTGCGTCGGCGACCCAGCGGATGCCCCGGCCGGCGTGCAACCGCTCGCCGACGGCGCGGAGTTCGGGGGTCGGCTCGACCGCGACGACCCGGTGGCCGAGGGCCGCGAGGGCGGCGGCGTCGCGGCCGGTGCCGGCGCCGATGTCGAGGACGGCGACGGGCGCCGCCGGGTACAGGTGGTGCAGGTCGCGGTGGACCTCGGCGAAGCTCACGCTCTCGTACTGGACGGCGAGTTCCTCGGCCGCCTCGCCGTAGCCCGCGGTGCCGGCCGGACCGGTGGTGCCGTTCATCGCGTCTCCCGGACGGCCACCGCGTCCCCGGCCGCCGCCGCGCCCGCGAAGAAGTCCCGCAGTTCGCGCAGGTCGTGGACCACCAGCGCCGCCCAGGTCTCGGACCAGGGGGTCGGGAGGTCCAGGCCCGCGGCCGTACGGGCGAGTACGCTGCCCTGCTGGCAGACGAGTTCGCCGAGCGCCGAGTCGCGCAGGAAGGCGGCGGCCGTGACGACCTGTTCGGGGCGCAGCACCGGCAGCGCGCCGTCCGGCGGTGTGTCGTCCGCGGCCGCACCGTCCGCCGCGTGGCGCCCGCCGCCGTAGACGGGCAGCCGGGCGGCCGGGTCGGGGTGCAGACCGTTCTCGGTGAGCACGAGTTCCATCAGGACGGCGGTGCGCCGCACCCCGAAGGCGAGCCCGGCGGCGGCCAGCCCGTCGTACCGGACGCCCAGGTCGCGGGGCACCAGCTCGCCGAGTTCCTCCGGCGAGCAGGTGTCCACGGACCGGCCGGGCAGCCGGCACCAGAAATGATCCACACTCACCCGCTCAGCGTAACGAACCCGGCTCCCCCGCGCCGGGCCACGCCCCCGTGCGCAGCGGGTTCACGCCACACAGGGCGGATTCAGGCCTCGCCGGGGTGCCAGGCGGGCCATTCCCAGGGGTGGTCGGCCCAGCGCACCCGCTGCGGGTCGTGCGGGTCCAGGTCGGGGAAGAGCTGGTGGACGCGCGGCTCGAACTCCTCGGGCGCGAGCGGCTCCCAGCCGTGGCCGTCGAAGTGGACGAGCCGGTAGCGGCTGTCGGTCCCGAACTCGGCCACTTCGACGAGGGCGTTGGATGTCTTGTTGGTCTCCATGCCCCCCAGCATGTGGCGCTGTGGCAATCAACGCCCGTTCAAACCCCTCTTCCGGGTCATGTCCCGGCGTCGGCGCAGTCGTTGAGCACAAAAAGGTTCGAGGGGGGCCGCTGGAAGGACGAGCGCATGACTGACCAGCCCACCGGAGGGCAGTGGCAGTGGCCGCAGAACGCTTGGCAGCCGCCGCCGGCCCCCGCGCACACCCCACCCTTCGCGCCTCCGCCGCCGAGGCGCCTGTCGCGCAAGGCCTGGACGGCCGCGATGGTGGGGACGGGCGCCCTGCTGGCCTCGGTCCTGGCCATGTGCGGTCCGGGAGAGGGTGACGAGACGCAGCTGACGGCGCTGCCGGACGCCTCGCCCTCCGCCTCGGAGTCGGGGGCGCACCAGCTGTCGGCCTCCCCGTCGGCGCTCACGCCCGCGCCCTCCCCGCTGCCGCCGCCCACCCCGGGGGCGACGACGGGCGGGCCCGGCACCGCGGGCGGGCTGGGCGCGGCGACGAGCCCCGGGGCCGCCCCGGCGGCCGACTCCCAGCCCGCCTCGGCGAGCGCCCACCCCAAGCCGGCGCACGGCCAGCACAGCACCGCGCCCGCCCACGGCTCGTCGGGCGCGGCCGCCCCGACGGGTGCCGGGGCGGGGTCGGGCGGCGGCCGGACCAGCATCTGCGACCAGGCCGAGCGGGCCGGTCACTGGCCGGCCGGGTCGGACCAGGCCCGGCTCTGCCACAGCGTCTACGGCTGAGCCGGCCCCGGAGCCCCGGACGCGCTCGCAGGCACGGACGCGCTCGGAGCCCCGGACGCGCCCGGCGGAACGGACGCGCTCGCAGGCACGGCCGCACCCGGACCGGTCGCGGCCCCCAGCAGCCCCTTGTCCAGCCGGGGTGCCAGCACCCGCGCCAGGGTGTCGGTGATGTGCCCGGTGTCCCGGTACAGCACCACGCCCTCCAGCACCGCCGGGCAGGAGGGCCCGGTGCCGGGGCACAGCAGCGGGCCGAGGTCCAGGGTCCGTACGCCGTACCGGGCCGCGAGCCCGCCGTCCAGCAGCGGGTCCGGCTCGAAGGCGGTGTCGCGCGGGAAGGCGCAGGCGTCCGAGCGCCCGTCGGAGGCGGCCAGACAGGTCGGGATGTCCTTGCCGGGCATCGGGGTGTCGCCGAGGTAGGCGAGCGGGACGCCGAGGGCGGTGAGGCGGTCGAGGGTGCGGGTCCAGCCCTCGGCGCGCTCCTGCGGGCCGCCGTAGCGGTTCAGGCCGGCCATCAGCACGAGGCGCGGCGCGGGGCCGGAGGCCAGCCGGGTGAGGGTGTTCTCGCGCCAGCGGTCGCACTCCTCGAAGGTGCGGCCGAGCACGTCGTTGCGCACGGTGAGGGTGGCCAGCGGGCAGCCGGGTTTGACCAGGACCTCCAGGCCCCAGTGGCGCTGCTCGGCGAGGGCGAGGGCGGCGGAGATCCACTGCCCGGCGTGCGAGTCGCCGAGCAGCACGATCCGGTCTGAGCCGCTCTCGGCGCCGAACAGGCAGCGCGGGCTGCGGTCGGCGTTGAGCGGGATCTCGCAGCCCTGGCCGGGCGGGAAGTCCTCCCGGGCCCGGGCGAGCGGGGGCGTCAGGGCGAGCACCCGGCCGCCGGGGGCGAGCAGGCCGGGGCCGTCGACGGCCCCGGCGGGGGCCGCCACCGGCGCGGCGGAGGGGTCGCCGAGGGCCCGCACGGTGCCGCCGCCGAGGGTGAGCGCGGCGATCAGCGGGATGACCAGGGCGCTGGCGCCGACCGCGAGCCCGCGCCGGGGCGCGGGGCTGCTGCCGTACCGCAGCGGCTGTTCGACCAGCCGCAGGGTGAGCCAGGCGGGCAGCGCGCTGGCGGCGGTGAGCGCGAGCAGGGTGGTCCAGGGCAGCGCGCCGTAGCGGGCCTGGGCGATGGTCAGCACCGGCCAGTGCCACAGGTACCAGGCGTACGAGAGGCGTCCGGCGGCGCGCAGCGGGCGGGCGGCGAGCAGGCGTCCGGCGTCGAGGGGGCCCCGCCCGGCGTCGGCGGCGCCGAGCGGGCCGTGCCCGGCGAGCAGGACGGCGGCGGCACCGAGGACGGGCAGCAGCGCGGCGGTGCCGGGGAACGGCGTGGTGCGGTCGTAGAGGACCACCGGTGCCAGCACGGCCGCGAGGCCGCCCCAGCCGAGCACCCGCAGCGTCCGGCGCACCGGGCGCCGCTCGGCGCGGGCGGCCAGGGCCGGGCCCGCGAGGGCCGCGCAGGCACCGGCCGCGAACTCCCAGAGCCGGCTGCCGGTGGAGAAGTAGGCGAGCGGCGCCGAGGTGGCCGTCCAGCGCAGGCAGAGTGCCAGCGAGAGGCCGCCGACGGCCAGCGTGGCGGTGGTGATCGCGATGGTGCGGCGGCGCCCGTGCAGGCAGCGGGCGAGGCCGAGCAGCAGGACGCCCCACAGCAGGTAGAACTGGTTCTCCACGGCCAGTGACCAGAAGTGCTGCAGGGGGCTGGGGTCGCGTCCGGCGGCCAGGTAGTCGGTCTGCTCGCCGACGAAGCGCCAGTTGGCGAACTGTCCGGCGGCGGCGATCAGGTCGCGGGCGAGGTCGGTGCCGCGCAGCGGGTCGAGCAGCGCGCCGCCGGCGGCGGCGGTGGCGACCAGCACGGTGGCGGCGGCGGGCAGGATGCGCCGGGCCCGGCGGGCGGCGAAGTCCCCCAGGCCGAGCGGGCGGCCGACGAGCAGGCCGGTGATCAGGAAGCCGGAGATGACGAAGAAGACGTCGACGCCGACGTAGCCGCCGGTGAGGCCCGGGACGGCGGAGTGGAAGGCGAGGACGGAGAGCACGGCGAGGCCGCGCAGCCCCTCGATGTCGGGGCGGAAGGCGGTGCGCGGCCCGGGCCGCCCGCGCTCGGCGACGGTGTCGCGCCGTCGGTCGGCGGGATTCCGGTCCACCCGGACGACGCCGGGCAGCAGGTCGGTGTGCGTCTCGGAGGAGGACGACGTCGGTGGTACGGCCGTTGGCACGGCGGTGCTCCTTGCAGGGCTGGCAGCGGTTGTCGGGCCCGCCGGGCCGATGGGGCGGCCGGGCGGTGTCCGCGCCGGTGGGGCGACGCGCAAGGAACCTTGGTTCCGGAACAGCGAATTGACGATTCGTCAGAACATCATCGGATCGGCCCAGCCGGATGCCAGCAGCCCGCACAGCAGCAGCACGGCGGTGACGGCGACGGCCTCGGAGCGTCCGAACCCGAGGTCCGAGCGCCCCGGCGCGGGCGCGGCGACCTCACCGACGGCGGCGCCCTTGCCACCGTTCGCGCCCTTCGACAGCGGCCACAGCTCCCGGATCAGCGGGACCATGGTGTACGCGGTGAGCGCGAGCAGCCCGGCGAGCGCCCAGTACGGCCGCCAGCCGTACAGCAGCGCGGCCCGGACCAGCCCGGCGGCGCCCGCGAGGACGACGAGCCCGAGCCAGCCGACCCCGATCCGGGCGACGGCACGGGCGAGCGAACCGCCGCCGGAGACGGCGCCGGTGGGCACCCAGTCGGCGGAGCGGCGGCGCAGCGCGTGGGCGATGGCGACCACGTGGCAGAGCCCGCCGAGGAGCTGGACCCGGGTGACCTCGAAGCGCCAGCGGGTGCGGGACATCGCGGGCAGCAGCACCAGGGCGACCCAGATCGGCGGCAGGAACGGCAGCACCTGCCAGGGCCGGATCTCCTCGGGCCTGAAGTACAGCATGATCAGGGCGGGCAGCGGCACGGCGAAGACGTTCACCGCGCTGGTGACGTAGCCGAGGATGCCGTTCCAGAAGCAGAGCCGGGCGGACCTCGGCAGCGGGCCGCGGCGGAAGTCCGGGTCGCGGACCAGGGCCAGGGAGCCGAGGCACCAGCGGTACTGCTGGCTGATGAAGGCGGGCAGGCCGGTGGGCGACATGCCCTTGGCGACCAGCGCGGGGACGTAGCGGGTGGCCCATCCGGCGCGGGCGAGGGCGAGGCCGGTGTAGAGGTCCTCGCTGTGGTCGATCTCGGCGAAGCCGCCGATCCGCTTCAGCGCGGCGCGGCGGTAGAGGGCGTTGGTGCCGCAGCAGACGGTGCCGTCCTGGGCGTCCCGGGAGGGCTGGATCCAGCGGTAGAAGATCTCCTGGGTCGCTCCCGCCGCGCGTTCGAGCCAGGACATGTCGGCGTCCGTGTCGAAGCACTGCGGGCTCTGCACGATGCCGACCTCGGGGTTGTCGAGGTAGGGCACCAGGTGATGCAGGAAGTCGGGGCGGGGGCAGAAGTCGGCGTCCAGGACGGCGACGATCTCGCCGCTGCCCTCGGCCAGGCCGTGGTTGAGGTTGCCGGCCTTCTTGAACCGGCCCCGGTCGGGGCGGGCACGGTACCGGAAGCCGTAGGACTCGGCGAGTTCGCGCACCTCGGGGCGGTCGGCGTCGTCGAGCACCAGGACGGTCAGCTCGCCGGGCCACCGGACGGCGGCGGTGTACCGGTAGGCGTTGTCCAGGACGGCGAGCGGCTCGCCGGCGGTGGGCAGCAGCAGGTCCACGCTCGGGTGGCGGGCGGGGCTCCAGGCGCGCAGCAGCAGGTCGTGCGAGTCTCGGGTGAAGCGGCGGGCGCGCTGGCCGTCGGCGAGCGAGAGCAGCCAGGTGGCCGCGTTGAGCACGGTGAGCACCAGGAACGGCCAGAGCAGCGGCTTGCTGAGGGCGAACAGGCCGAGCGTGGCGGTGGCTCCCGCGTAGGAGAGGGTGGCGCAGAGCAGCACCCATCGGCGCTGCGGGCCGAAGTACCAGTAGAGCTCCTGGTCGTCCGGCGGGCCGGGCAGTCGGTGGCCGTCGGGGTCCGCGGGTGTCCGGCGCGGACCGGTTTCGGGTGCGGGCATGGCGGTGCCATGGAGTACGGGCATGCGGAAATGGCCCCCCTGGGCAGCGGACGGTACGTGGCCGTTCGCGCCCAGCCTCTCACATTGGCCTAGACCAATAATGAACGAGGTATGACATCTCCGCATCGCCCCTGCTCACCGAATTGACCCCCCGTCACCTGCGAAGATCCGGTCGAGCGAAGCTGAACCGGACCCCGAGGGCGAGCCGTTTCAGAGGGCCGTCAACTCCTTGACGAGGTGCACGAACCGGAGGTCCGGCCGCCGCGGGACGCCGAAGTCCTCGTCGCCGTACGGGAACGGGCTGAACTCGCCGTTGCGCCGGAAGCCGCGCCGCTCGTACCAGGCGATCAGCTCGGGGCGCTGCTCGATCACCGTCATCTCCATCGCGCCGACGCCCCACTCCTCGGCGGCCAGCCGCTCCGCCTCCGCCAGCACGGCCCGGCCGATACCACCGCCCTGCAGCCCCGGGCGCACCGAGAACATGCCGAAGTAGGCCAGCTCGCCGCGCCGCTCCAGCTGGCAGCAGGCGAGCAGCTCGCCGTCGCGCTCGGCCAGCAGCACCAGACCGTCGGGGTGGCCGACCGCCGCGGTGACGGCCTCCGGGTTGGTGCGCCGGCCGCCCAGCAGATCCGCCTCGGTGGTCCACCCGGCCCGGCTGGAGTCGCCGCGGTAGGCGGACTCGACCAGGTCGACCAGGGCCGGGACGTCGGCGGTCGTGGCGGGCCGGAAGGCGGGCTTCCCGCCGGGCCCCGCGGTGTCGGCGGCGGCGTCCGTCGCGGGGTCGGTCGCGGGGTCGGTGGCGGCGTCGGTCATGGCTTGCTCTCTCCTCACGTGCGGGGCCGCCCGTGGTGGCCGGCCCACGGGCATCGTGCCACAGCGCGCCGGAGGCGCCCGGAGCCCGGGCGAGCCCGCCGCCGGGCCCGTCCCGGAGCCACCCCGGGCCGACCGCGGACCGACCGCGGGCCACCCCGGGCCGCCCCGGCGGCGCCCCGCGTCCGCCCGGCGCCGCCGGACGCTCCCCCGGCCTCGTTTCACGGTCGACGGAACCGGCAAAACCGGCAACGCCGACTGCCGGTCACGGCGCTCCGGCCCGTCTGACGTGCGTTCACCATGTGAAAAAAGATGCCTGGCGACGGTGGCGGGTACATGGCTACTCTGCGGTACGGCCGGTCAGACCCCGGCCGTACCGGGTCATTTCGACCTTCCCCACGCTCGGTTCCCGAGGAGTGCCCCATGCACCGCTCTTCCCGTTCCGCCCGTACCGCCCCCGCCGACAGACCGGCCCGCCGCCGCCTGCCCGCCGTGGCCGCCCTCGCCGCCGCGACCGCCCTGGTCGCCGGCGCGGCCGCCCCGGCGTACGCGGCCGAGCCCGCCCCTGTCGCCCCCGCCTCCCAGGCCCGCCCCGGCTTCCACCCCGACCAGGACTTCGCCGGCTCCACCGTCGCCGCCCACGAGGGCCGCGGCAACGGCGCCGCCCCGTTCGCCTCCCTCGCCGCCACCCAGACCCCGGGGCTCGACGTCTCCAGCTACCAGGGCAACGTCAACTGGTCCTCGGTCGCCGCCAACGGCGCCAGGTTCGGCTACGTCAAGGCCACCGAGGGCACCGGCTACACCAACCCGAGCTTCGCCCAGCAGTACAACGGCTCGTACAACGCCGGACTGATCCGCGGCGCCTACCACTTCGCGCTGCCGGACGTCTCCTCCGGCGCCACCCAGGCCACCTACTTCGTCGGCCACGGCGGCGGCTGGTCCGCCGACGGCAAGACCCTGCCGCCCGCGCTGGACATCGAGTACAACCCCTACGGCGCCACCTGCTACGGCCTCAGCCAGAGCGCCATGGTCAGCTGGATCCGCTCCTTCAGCGACACCGTCCACACCCGCACCGGCCGCTATCCCACCATCTACACCACCACCAACTGGTGGAGTCAGTGCACCGGCAACTACAGCGGCTTCGGCGCCACCAACCCGCTGTGGATAGCCCGCTACGCCTCCACCGTCGGCACCCTGCCGGCCGGCTGGGGCTACCAGACCTTCTGGCAGTTCGCCGACTCCGGCACCTTCCCCGGTGACCAGAACTACTTCAACGGCGCGGCCGACCGCCTCCGCGCCCTCGCCCTGGGCTGACCGGGCCGCCCGGCGACAGTCCCCGCACCGGACCGGACCGGACCACCCGGTGCGGGGACCACACCCGAGCCCGCCGAATCAGCGCAGCAGCGGCAGCACCGCCTGCGAACCGCGGCCGGTCGCCGCCTCGATGAACGCCACCGGATCGGCGACCTCCGCCAGCAACCCACGGGTGAAGTGCAGCGCGGCCTCGGCGGGCGGCGGTCCGCCGACGGCCGCGATCAGGTCGAGCAGGTGGACCGTCGCCTCCATCAGCGCCACCTCACCGAGCGCGCCGACCGTCACACTGCCCAGCAGCGGGTGCGCCACCGTGGCCCCCGGCGACAGGTCGGCGAGACCGGCCAACGCGGCCGGGCCCTCGACGCCGAACCGGACGATCAGCGCGGCGGGTTCGGCCACCTCGGCCGCCTGCTTCGCCGCCTCCGCGACCTGCCCGGCAGCGGTGTGCGCGATGCCGCCCGGCCGGTTGTAGGCGCGCAGGATGCCGGCGCCGTCGGTCACCTCGGCCGGTCCGTCGAGGACGGCGGCGCGCAGACCGGTGAACATCTCCGGCACCGGCGCCACGTGCGCGTACAGCTCCCGCACCGTCCAGGCGGGCAGCCGGGTGGGCCGGTCCCAGTCCTCGGAGTCCAGGGCCGCGCCGCGCTCCGCCCAGGAGGCCCAGACCTCGGCCAACAGGACTCGCACCGGATCGTTCTGACTGCTCATCGGCTCTCCTCGGGACCGCGGGACCACGGGGTCGCCCCCACGCTACCCGGCGCCCCGGTTCGGCGTGGCCGTCCCGGTCGGAGCCGCCGGGGCCTACCTGGTCTCGCTCACCGCGCGGACCTCGCTGCGCACCGGCGCCGGCCCGGCACTCGGCGTGGCCACCGCGGACGGGCTGCTCACCGCCCTCGCCGCCCGGCTGCTGCTCGCCTGAGCGCGGCGGGGTGGCAGGGCGGCGGCCATCCAACCGGACACAGGGCCGCAGGGGCGCAGGGGCGCAGGGGCGCAGGCCATGACGGGCGAAGGCCCCAGGGCCGCTACGCAGCGCAGCGCGCTCCGCCGCCTCCCGCCACCGCCGCCCCCACCGCACCAGCCACCCCGCTGACCAGCGGGATCGGCCCGCCCGGCACCGGAATCCACACATCCACCGACGCCCGATTCCTACCTTGTATCCTGGTTCTGTATCCGTTGAGTGACATCCGCCGAAGACCCAGCCCGGCCCCGGCCCGGCCCCGGGCCGACGACGCTGCCACCGACCCGGAGGAGTGCGGACATGGCCGAGCAGGGCGCCCCCGAGAAGCGGGGCCGGCTGAGCCGCCCGCTGGTGCTGGGTGCCGCCGTGGCCCTGGTCGACCGCGAGGGCCTGGCGGCGCTGACCATGCGCAGGCTGGCGACCGAGCTCGGCGTGGAGTCGATGGCCCTGTACCGCTACACCCCGGGCAAGGAAGCCCTGATCGACGGCCTGGTCGAGGCCTACTTCGACGAGATCAACGCCCGGCTGCGCGCCGGCACCCGGCGCGACGCGCCCCGCGCGGACGGCTGGCGGGCCGAACTGCGGCGGATCGCCCAGGCGTTCGCCGCCACCGCGCACGCCCACCCGGAGATCCTGCCGCTGGTCGCGACCCGCCCGCTGGCCGTCCCGGTGGCCCGCCGCCCGGCCTCGGTGCTCGAACTCACCGAGCACATCCTCGCCGTGCTCGGCCGGGCCGGCTTCGACGACGCCCGATCGCTGACCGTCTACCGCACCTTCGTCGCCTGGAACCTCGGCTGCATGCTGGTGGACAAGCGCCAGGTGGTCGACAACCCCAGTGAGCCGGACCCGGTCCTGCGGCTCGGCCTGCACCGGCTGCCCGCCGCCGACTACCCCCGGCTGCGCGCCCTGGTGCCCCGGTTCGCCGACTTCGACGACGACGCGGAGATGCTGGCCGGCCTGGACAGCCTGCTCGGCGGGATGCCGGAACCGCCCCTTGACGGGTTCTACGGCGGCGACGCATCCTGAGGATACGAGGTACACGTCGGACATATCCGCTCCCATCGGCGCCGTGGAGCCGGGCCCCGCAGGCCACGCTCCCCCGGTGCCCGAGAAGAGGCCACCATGTCCGCCGTTCCCATCCGACCATCCCGACCCGACGTCCTCCGGCTCCGTGTCACCGCCAGGGATCCGGACGTCCTGCGCGCGCTGCTGCGTGAGGCCCGCCCCGACACCGGCGGCCGGCCCCGGCTCGAGGCCGACGGCAGCGTCGGCATCGACGTCTACGCCCCCGCCGACCGGATCCCCGCCCTCGAACGCGCGGGTGTCACGGTGACCCGGATCGGCAACGCCAGCGAGGCCGGCCGCGCCGCCCAGGCCGAGGTCGGCACCGGAGACCGGTTCGCCGCCGCCGACGCCGTCCCGCACGGCCTCGCCGCCAAGCCCGCCCGCTGACCCGGGAGGCCGTCATCATGCCGTACCTGAACATCACCGAGGTCGAATCCGCCGTGACCAGCCTGGCCACCGCCTACCCCGGAACGTCCCGGCTGCTCACCCTGCCCGAGCCCTCGATCGAGGGCCGCACGGCCCACGCCCTTCACGTCGGCGCACCCGCCCCGGTCCCCAAGGAGTGCGTGATGCTGATCGGCGGCGTGCACGCCCGCGAGTGGGGCAGCTGCGAGATCCTCGTCCACCTCGCCGCCGACCTGCTGGAGGCCCAGCGCGACGGCACCGGCCTCGGCTACGGCGGCACCGTGTTCACCGCCGAGCAGGTCCAGGGCCTGCTCCAGCGGCTGGACCTGGTGTTCTTCCCGCTGGTCAATCCGGACGGCCGGCTGTTCAGCCAGACCGTCGACCCGATGTGGCGCAAGAACCGCGACCCCGCCAACTCCGGCGGCAGTTCGAACCCGGACTGCGTCGGCGTCGATCTCAACCGCAACTACGACTTCCTCTTCGACTTCGCCACCGCCTTCGCCCCGACCGCCACCCCGCAGGTGTCGGCCGACCCGTGCGACCAGCAGGTGTACGAGGGCCCGAGCGCCTTCTCGGAGCCGGAGACCCGCAACGTCCGCTGGCTGCTGGACCAGTTCCCGCGGACCGGGTGGTTCGTCGACGTGCACAGCTACTCCCAGGACATGCTCTACAACTGGGGCGACGACGACAACCAGTCGACCACCCCCGACATGAACTTCCGCAACAGCCAGTACGACGGCAAGCGCGGCCTGCCCGGCGACCTCGCGTACGCGGAGTACATCCCCAAGACCGACCTCGACACCGCCGTGCTGCTCGCCGAGGCCTTCTGCCAGGGCCTCCACGGCGTGCGCGGGCTGACCTACCAGCCGCTGAGCGGCTTCCACCTGTACCCGACCAGCGGCACCAGCGACGACTACGTCTTCGCCCGCCACTTCGACGACCCCGACCAGGGCAGGGTGCTCGGCTTCACCGTCGAGTGGGGCACCCGGTTCCACCCGCCGTGGGCCGAGATGGAGGAGATCGTCCTCGACGTGGACGCCGGGCTCGTGCAGTTCTGCCTGGCCACCGCCTGAACCACCGGACCGCACCGTCGAACCGCACCCCGAACGGCATCACCGAACCACCCGACCACCGTGCCCGACAGCAGGGCGCCCGCCACGACCGATCGTGACGGGCGCCCGGGCGCGCCTGCTCAGCTCAGGCGGCCCGGCACATGGGGCGGCCCGGCATCAGGCGGCCCGGTGGAAGAAGAACGGGTCGATGGACGGCGGCACCCTGGTCACGCCGTCCGTACTGAGCAGTTGGTGGGTGGTGAAGTTGGCGTTGCGCTGGTACGTCACGCCGACCGGGAAGTTGGCCTGGTCCGGGGTGTTGTTGCCGGCGAAGACGCCGTAGAAGTCCGTCCCGACCGTGACCATCCGGATGTAGTCGCCGAGGTACGGCAGCTGCGATCCCGCCGGGGGGACGTCGCCCGGGGCCTGGTGCAGCACCTGGCTCTCGGTGGTCGCGAAGCCGTCGGCGGTCAGCTCCAGGACCGTCGACCACTGGTTGTGGACCAGCTGCTGGTAGACCAGCCCGACCAGACCGGCGGAGTTGACCGCGAACGACGGGTTCTTGCCGTCGATCACGTCCGCGCGGGCCGTCGACCAGGTCTGCCCCCGGTCGGTCGAGTGCAGGCTGTGCAGCACGTAGTCGGTGGGGGCGGTGCCGCCGAGGTTGTCGCAGTAGGCGATCCACACGCTGTTGGAGTCCGTGGGATCCACCGCGATGGACAGGTCCGCGCCGGTGCGTTCCTGGCCGAGCGTGCGCAGCTGCGGGTTGAACCGGACCGTCCGGGCGGTGGCCGCGCGCTGGCCGGCCGTGCCGTCGGCCGAGTCGAGGAGGTCCTCGAAGGGGGTCGGCCCGATGCCGCCCTTGTCGTCGCGGGTCACCACGACGTCGAAGGTCATCCGGGCCGCCTGGCCGGTGGCGGTGACGCTCATGAACGCGATGTAGACCGTGTTGTCCGGGTGTACGGCGATCCGCACCGGCGGCCCGTCGAAGAGCGTGCCGGCCCGCCGGTCGAGCCGCACGGGCGCGAACCCGGCCGGCGCGGGCCCGCTTCCGGCGTCGGCCGAGACGTCCACGGTGGCGCTGGCGCCGGGCTCCAGCCCGACGTCGTTGTTGCCGATGTACACCCGGTCGGTGCTGTGGCCGTTCGCCGTGACGGTGGCGGCGACCACCCACGGCTGGTCCTCCACGCGCCGGTCGACCAGCACGGTCATCGGCGTGCTCGTGGTGATGGCCGGCGCGCGCAGGATCTGGAGGTCCCCGGTCGTGCCGTTGAGGATGCCCGTGTAGAGGCGGCCTCCCTGTCCGCCGAAGCCGACGCTGATGTCCCCGGTGCCGAGCCGTCCGTTGCCGGGGACGACGCTGTTCAGCACCCAGGTGTCCCCGCCGTCCGTCGAGACGTAGACGGGGGCGAGCGGCCCGTTCATCGGGTCGGGGGTGAAGGCGGTCGCGACCAGTTCGGCCGGGTTCTCCGGGTTGACCGCGAGGTTGGGCTCACTGTCCAGGTTGGTGTCGCCGCTCAGCGCCCTGGGGGTGATGTCGACGACCTTGATGGTGGGCATGCCGGGTCACCTCCGTTCCCGCAGCACGGCGAGCTTCTGCGCCGGCTGGTAGTCGTCGGGGTCGAGCAGCCGGTACGGCGCCCGGGCGGCCAGGTCGCCCTCGGTGGCGTGCAGCAGCCACAGGCCCAGCTGTCCCGGCACCGGTTTGGGCACCCGGCTCCAGCGGACGTCCCCGCTGCTCGGGTAGAGGACGGTGGTCCGTCCGGGGGTGAGCCCGCCGGACTCGACGTGCGAGACGTCGAGCGTGGCGCGCCACCAGTGCGGGGCGTGCTCGGAGTACTCCGGCAGCCCGAGATCCTCCAGGCCGACCGCGGTGGCGACGACGACGGCGTCCGCCTCGTCGGCGTGCGCGGCCAGGTCCTGGTCACGGATCTCCCGCTGCACCGAGGAGAAGGGCAGTTCGTCGGCCGTGGTGGCGGCGAGCGAGACGTGCGGGCGTACGGCCTCGACCGGCAGCCTGCCGACCTCGGTGACACCCAGGCCCTCCCCGTAGACCATCCCCCGGGTGAAGAAGGCGGCCGCGTCGCCGACCTTCAACAGCTCGGCGTCGGCGGCCAGTTGGACGGTGATCTCGCTGCCGCCCAGCTGCCGGAAGGCGTCGGGCGCGTGCAGCACCTGGTCCACCCGGACCACGGCCGTCCGTTCGTTCCTGGCCTCGGCCGGGACGGCGGCGAGCGAGGTGCCGCCGACCCGGGTGACGGTGCCCAGGAAGCTCAGCGGCGCGCTCCGGACGAGCTCGGTCAGCCGGGCCGCGGCGGCGGGTGCGGCGGCGGCGGATGCGGTAGCGGGTGCGGTAGCGGGTGCGGCGGCGGGTGCGGTGCCGGTCATGACGGCCCTCCGATCCGGTCACCGGGCCGTAGGGCCGGGGCCGGGCGCTCCCGGCGCCACTCGAACCGCGCGCCGAGCGCACAGGCGGCGGTGACGGCGGCCGCCAGTGCGACCACCAGCCATTCCACCGTGCCGCTGCCGGCGTCCGGGTCGAGGCCGAGCAGCGTCTCGATCCACTGCGGCCACAGGAGGGTGAGCAGGAACAGGAGCCCGGACAGCCCGCCGAGGGCCGTCTCCAGCCAGAAGCGGGGACGGACCGGACTCGATCGCCGGTCGGGGCTCAGTGGTTGGTCGGGGGTCGGTCGCCGGTTGGGACTCGGTGGTTGGTCGGGGCTCGATCGCCGGCCGGAACTCGGCCGCCGGTCGGAACTCGGCCGTCGGTCGGGTCCGGCTTGCCGGAGAGGCATCACTGCGCCTCCCCTCTCCCTCCACCCGGGCCGCGCCGGGCGCGTCTGGCGCGCCGTCCCCGCGCCGCCGGGCCGCACTGGCCCACTGGCGCGGCCGGCCGGACCGGCCCGGGTCGGGGTCTGCTCCCGTCGGAGCCGCCGGTCGGGGGCGTGGCCGCCGCGGGAGGGGTGCTGCTGGGGTGCGCGGCGCTGGGCCGCGCGGGGGTCCGTCCGTCTGTCCGGGCCGGGCGGCGCCGGGCTGCGGCGCCGTATGCGTACGAGGCACACGTACGAGGGACACGTACTTCGTATACGAGTCTGCTCGCACCCCGCGAGCAGGTCAAGGGCGGATCGGGCGGCTTCCCGGCTCAGACCCGGGCGCCCAGCATCCGCAGCACCAACTCCCCGTAGCGGCGGCCGAGTTCCTCCGGCACCTCGGTGGAGTTTCCGGTGTACCAGCGGGAGACGTCGATCCCCAGCGAGGTGACCGCCCGGGCCGCCGTCCGCACCTCGGCCACCTGGAACTCGCCGGCCGCCGCGCCCTCCTCGATCAGCGCGCTGACCTCGCGCTCGATGTCCAGGCGCAGCGTCGCGACCACCGCGTAGGCGTCCTCGGGCAGCGCGTGCAGCTCGTAGTTGACCACCCGGCCGACGGTGCGGGCCCGGGCGTGCCAGGCGGTGAACTGCTCGACCAGCCGGCGCATCCGCTCGGCCGGGCCGCCCGGTCCGGCCGCCGCGTCGCGCACCAGGGCCAGTGTGGCGGTGTGCCCGGCCTGGCTGATCTCGGCGAGCAGCGCGGCCTTCGACTGGTAGTGGATGTACAGGGCGGCCGGGCTCATCCCCGCGGCGGTGGCGATGTCCCGGGTGGTGGTGGCGTGGAAGCCGCGCTCCGCGAACGACTCGACGGCGGCCTGGAGCAGCCGGTACGCCGCTTCGGGGCGGGCGTCGGCGCCGGGCAGGGTCGGCCAGAGGTCGGCGAGCGGGGTGCTGGTCATGGCGTCATCCTCCCAGAGAACTCGTACAGGCATTCCCGCCCGGCGCCCCGCGGACCGGACGGACGTTCGACGGGCGGACCCGGCGGGCCGTCGCGCTCGGCGAGGCCGGCGGACTGTTGACAGGCTCCCGCATCGACAGCATGCTGAGCAAGCGCTTAGTCATCGGCTGGCGGCGATCCCCGCACGAAAGGCAGGACGATCCGTGGTGCACTCCTTCAAGAGCAGGGTGGCCGTCGTCACCGGATCGAGCCGGGGCATCGGCCTCGGCATCGCCCGCGAGCTGGTCGACCGCGGGGCCCAGGTCTGCCTCACCGCCCGCAACCCGGAGCCGCTCGCCGAGGCCGTCCGCGACCTGGGCGGCCCGGACCACGCGATCGCCGTCGCGGGCAAGGCCGACGACCCGGCGCACCAGGAGGAGGCGGTCACCCGCACCCTGGAGGCCTTCGGCCGGCTCGACCACCTGGTCAACAACACCGGCATCAACCCGGTGTACGGGCCGGTCCTGGAGACCGACGAGGCCGCCGCCGCCAAGATCCTCGCCGTGAACGTGCTGGCCCCGCTGGCCTGGACCCGCCGCGCGCACGCCGCCTGGATGGGCGAGCACGGCGGCTCGGTCGTCAACGTCGCCTCCATCGCGGGCATCCGCTCCTCGCTCGGCATCGGCATGTACGGCGTGAGCAAGGCCGCGCTGATCCGGCTCACCACCGAACTCGCCGCCGAGCTGGGCCCCCAGGGCATCCGGGTCAACGCCGTCGCCCCCGCCGTGGTCAAGACCAAGTTCGCCGAGGCCCTGTACGAGGGCCGCGAGGAGAAGGTCGCCAAGGCCTACCCGCTCGGCCGCCTCGGCGTCCCCGAGGACATCGCCGGCGCCGTCGCCTTCCTGCTCTCCCCGGACGCCGGCTGGATCACCGGCCAGACCCTCGTCCTGGACGGCGGGGTCACCCTCGGCGGCGGTCTGTGACCGCCGGGCGAATGGCCTCGCGCGGCTGCACCCCTCGCAGCTGAACCCCGAGGGGACGGACCCCGAGCGGCTGAACCCCGAGGGGCGCGCTCAGCGCCCCGCGGCGATGACCTCCAGGGCCGGGCGGGGCGCGCGGCCGAGCAGGGCGGCGAGGTCGCCCGGCCCGCCCGGGCCGGCCAGGAAGCCATGGGCGATGGCCGAGTAGGTGCCCACCAGCATCGGCACCTGGACGTCCAGCGCGTCCGAGGCCGCCGCCGCCGTCCGGGCGTCGGCCAGGCGGCCCGGCCGGTACTCGGCGCCGAGCGCCTCGGCCACCTCCGCCCCGCCCAACCCCCGCTCCCCCACCAGCTCGTAGGTCCGGCCCGCGTGGGCCCCCGGGTCCAGGGCGACGTTCACCGCCACCTCGGCGAGGTCCGCCCGGGCCACCGCGGCGAGCTTCCCGTCGCCGAGCGGGGCGCCGATCACCCCCTCCGGGCCGGGCGCGGCGATCGTCCCGAGGAACTCGGCGTACAGGCCGTTGCGCAGCACCGTCCAGCGCAGGGTCGCGGACTCGCGCAGCCGGCGCTCGGTCCACCGGTGGGCGAGGGCGTAGGGCAGGTGGTCGCCGTCGCCGGAGAGGCTGGTGTAGATCACGTGCTGGACGTCGGCCCGCTCGGCCGCCTCGATCGCGGCGCCGTGCCGGGCGATCACCACGTCGTCCTCGGCGGCGCCGGCCGAGATCAGCAGCAGGGTGCGCACGCCGGCGAAGGCCTCAGCCAGCGTCCGCGGGCGGTCGAAGTCCACCAGCCGGGCGGGTGTTCCGGCCGGCGTTCCGGCCGGTGCCGTGGCGGGGACGCGGTCCGGGGTGCGCGAGCCGGCCACCACGCCCTCGCGTCCGGCGAGCCGCTCCAGCACGAGCGCGCCCAGTCCTCCGTTGACACCGGTGACGAGCAGCATGGGGTTCCTCCAGGGATGATCGACGGGTGATCGGCGGACGCGATCGGTCGTCGGCGACGTGACCATCCTCGATAGCCTGGGCGTCCGGCGTAAGGAGGCACTTTCATGTCAGCAGGGCACACCGCGGTAACCACCCCCCGCCCGGTGGTCTGGTGCGAGGACGGCGTGGACTGCGGGATCCGCGATCTGCTGGACCGCCTCGGCGACAAGTGGTCCGTCCTCGCCGTCGTCGAACTCGCCCAGGGCGTGCGGCGGTTCCGCGAGTTGCAGCGCGCGCTGCCGGGCATCTCCCAGCGGATGCTGACGCTGACCGTGCGCCGCCTGGAGCGGGACGGCGTGGTCTCGCGGACCGTCCACCCGACCGTCCCGCCGCAGGTGGAGTACGAGCTGACCCCGCTCGGCCACAGCCTGACCCACCTGGTGCGGGCGATGACGGACTGGTCGTACGACCACCACGACGCCATCGTCGACTCCCGGCAGCGGTGGGACGCGGCCAACCCGGGCTCCGAGATCCGCTAAGGTCCGGCGACGGGGTCCGGCGGCGGGGTCCGGGGCGGCTACTTCTCGGCCTCCCGCAGCTCGTGCGCGGTCCGGACGCGCCGCCACAGCCGCTCCCGGGCGGGGGCGTCGATGTCGGCCAGGTCCAGCCGGAACACGCCGGTCAGCATGTCGAACCACTCCTCGGCCGAGTCGATGGTCCGCTCGTCCGTGCCCCCGGCCTCGATCCGGCGCAGCACGCAGCCGCGCAGCGAGTACGCGCCCTTGGCGTCGCGGATCTGGGCCATGAGGACGCGGGTGAAGCCGGACTCCGGCGAGGTGGACAGCCGGACGTGCTCCTCGGTGAAGGAGGAGAGTTCCACCGGGCCCGTCGCGAAGTCCAGCGCGGTGAACCCACCGCCGGGCACCTTGGTGAACCGCCAGCCGCCGGGCAGCGCCTCCGACGGGGCCAGTGTGTAGCTGTACGGCTCCTGGGTGTAGGTGCCTTCGCGCAGCGGCAGCGGCTCGTACAGGATGTTGGCGAGCCCGGTGTCGACCAGCCACCGCTCGCCGTCGAGCCACACGCTGAGCGTGAGGTGGTTGCCGACCACGCCCGCCGGGTCGTCCGGGTGGTCCTGCACCGAGCCCCAGTGCCGGGTGACGTCGTAGCCGAGGGCGGTCAGCAACTCGCTGAAGGCCCCGTTGAGATGGAAGCAGTAGCCGCCGCGCCCGCGCAGGATGCGGGCCACGGACTCCTCGGCACTGATGCCCGTCGGCCGCTCCAGGTGGATGTCGATGGTCTCGTAGGCTATCCGCTCCGCGTGCGCCCGGTGCAGCGCCCACAGTGCCTCGGCGGTCGGGGCCGCCGGGCGGTCCACCCCCAGCGCGGCCAGGTACCTGTCGACGTCGATCATGCTCTCCCCTGCCGCCCGCCGGTCACCATCCGGAACTCACCGCCCGGAACGGCGATCAGGATAGTCGCCGGTGCCGACACCCGTACCGGATCGGTCGTTTCCCCGTCACGTACGGCGACCGCCGAACCGTCTCCACCGGCCCCTACCGCTCGTACGCCATCTCCGGGAAGCGCGCCGAGGGCCCGTCCAGCAGGTGGTCGTCCTGGCCGCGCAGCCAGCGGTCGAAGAAGGACGCGACGTACGAGCGGGTGGCGAGTTCGGCGCGGCCCGGGCGGATGTCGCCGACGTCCTGCCGCAGTTGGGACGAGCTGAGCACGCCCTGCCGGGCGAGCTGCGGCAGCAGCGACTGGGCGTCGGTGTACGAGCCGTGGCGGGAGCCGGTGAGGGTGACGTCGGCGTGCCAGCCGGTACTGTGCTGCCAGAGGGCCTTCCAGCCGGGCTGGTTGCGGTAGTTGCCGGATTCCTCGCTCCCGGAGCCCATCAGCAGGAACGGCCGGTGCAGACCGTCCTCGGCGACGGTGGGCAGGAAGACGCCCTCGTGGCCGTCCGGCCCGGGGAAGTGCATCTGCCCGTCCATGTTGATGCCGGCCGCGATCCGCGGGTCGTCGTGCATGGCCTGGAGCGCGGTGAACCCGCCCGCCGACTGGCCGACCATGCCGATCCGCCCGAGGTCGGGCGACCCGGCCAACCCGGCGGGCAGGCCCGGCCGTTCGCCGAGCCGGGCGAGCTGGTCCAGCACGAAGCGGGTGTCGGCCACCCGGGTGTCCAGCGCCTTGCGCAGCACCGCGCCGATGTCCAGACCGGGCGTGCCGATCATCCCGGGGAACACCGAGGTCGCCAGGTCGCCGTCGGGGAAGGCGACTTCGGAGGCCTCGTAGGTGTGGTCGACGGTGACGACCAGGTAGCCGCGCGAGGCGAGGTCCTCGACCAGCGCCGTCCCCCAGGTGCGCGGGTCGCCGAGGCCGGGCGAGTACAACACGACCGGGCGCGGGCCGCCGGGCAACGCCGGGGCGTCCTTGCGGGCGTGGGTGCGGATGGCCGACCAGTCGGTGCGGCCGGGCGCGGTGCCGTAGTTGCGCAGGGCGACGCCGTCCGGGCCGTCGAAGTGCGCCCCGGCGGCGGGCTCCATGTACGGGGCGCGGTCCTCGCCGGCGGCCGGGTGGGAGGTCGGGTACCAGAGGCTGACCATCAGCTCGCGCCGCTGCCCGGACCGCCACGGGTCCTCCCGTCCGGCGTCGGTGAGGTGCAGCGCGGTGGTGCCGATCGGGTACGGCCCGCTGGGCTCCGGCAGCCAGGCCCGCGCCCGCCGCCCGGGGCCCGCGTCCCCCGGCCCCGCCGCGACCGCCCCGGTCGCGGCGATCGTGCCCAGTGCCGTCGCCGCCGCCAGCAGGACCGCCACCGCGGCCCGTCCCGGATTGCCCATGGTCGTCCTCCGTGTTCCGATCGATCGAACACGCAGGACACTACGGGCGGGTGCGGGTCGCGGCCGTCCTCCCAGGGAGCCAACCGGCCCCTGAATATCCGGGCATGACACCCTTACGGGTCACCGCTGTCGAGGGGCGGCGTCGCTCAGGGGTGGCGTCGACGAGGGGCGCCGTGGGCACGGGCCTGTCAGTCCCGGTCCAGACCGAGCGACCGGGAGAACTCGGCCGCCTCCAGGAGGATCGGCTTCATGCGGTCCGGCAGCTCGATGGCCTCGGTGCCGGGCGGCGGGGCGGCCCGCAGGTCCTCGGGGAGGGCCTTGAGGCCTTTGACGATGATGCCGCCCGTGTCCAGGTTGACCCAGACCATGGCCGGGCCGCCCAGCGGGTCGGCGCCGATGAAGTGCATTCGCATGGCAGCAAAGCTCCCGCAGCCGTGTCGCCCCGGTCAAGGGCGCGGGCGGCCCCATCGAGGGCGCGGGCGACCCGGTCGAGGGCGCGGGCGGCCCGCCCCCGTCCCCCCTACCGGAACCTCCTCAGCTCACGCCGGGCCAGCGAGCGCTTGTGCACCTCGTCCGGGCCGTCGGCCAGCCGCAGGGTGCGGTTGCCGGCCCAGAGCTGGGCGAGCGGGGTGTCCTGGCTGACGCCGGCCGCGCCGTACGTCTGGACGGCCTTGTCCAGGATCCACTCGACGGTGCGCGGGGTGGCGATCTTGATCGCCTGGATCTCGGTGTGCGCGCCCCGGTTGCCGACGGTGTCCATCAGCCAGGCGGTCTTCAGCACCAGCAGCCGCAACTGCTCGATCCGCACCCGGGACTCGGCGATCCAGTCCTGCACCACGCCCTGCTCGGCCAGCGGCTTCCCGAACGCGACCCGCTCGCCGGCCCGGCGGCACATCAGCTCCAGGGCCCGCTCGGCGAGGCCGATCGCCCGCATGCAGTGGTGGATCCGGCCCGGGCCGAGCCGGGCCTGGGCGATGGCGAAGCCCGTGCCCTCCTCGCCGATCAGGTTCTCCACCGGGACGCGGACGTCCTCGAACAGCACCTCGGCGTGGCCGCCGTGGTCGGCGTCGTCGTAGCCGAAGACCGTCATGCCGCGTCGGACGGTCACCCCCGGGGTGTCGCGCGGGACGAGCACCATGGACTGCTGGCGGTGCGGCTCGGCGGACGGGTCGGTCTTGCCCATCACGATGAGGATCCTGCAGTCCGGGTTCATCGCCCCGGTGATGTACCACTTGTGCCCGTTGATCACGTACTCGTCGCCGTGCCGCTCGATCCGGGTGGCGATGTTGGTGGCGTCCGAGGAGGCGACCTCGGGCTCGGTCATCGCGAAGGCGGAGCGGATCTCGGCGTCCAGCAGGGGGCGCAGCCAGCGCTCGCGCTGCTCGGCGCTGCCGAACTGGGCGAGCAGCTCCATGTTGCCGGTGTCGGGGGCCGCGCAGTTGAGCGCGGGCGGGGCCAACTGGATGCTGCGGCCGGTGATTTCGGCGAGCGGCGCGTACTGGAGGTTGGTCAGCCCGGCACCGTGCTCGCCGGGGATGCCGTGCTCACCTGTCAGGAACAGGTTCCACAGGCCCTGCTTGCGTGCCTGCGCCTGGAGGTCGGCGACGACCGGCGGGATCGCCCAGCGGTCGCGGGCCGGGTCGGAGAGCTGGGCGGCGAGGACGGGCTCGGCGGGGTGGACGTGCTCGTCCATGAAGGCGAGCAGCTGCTCGCGCAGTTCGTTCGTCCGGGCGTCGTAGGCGAAGTCCATCGGTCTCAGTTCTCCTTGAGGGTGCCCAGGCCGTGCCGGGCGAGGATCGGGGCCATCTCGCCCGCGCGGTCGAAGCCGGCGCCCAGGGTGCGGCCCTGCTGGAAGCGGAAGTGGATGCCCTCGGCGACGGCGGCGAGCTTGAAGGAGGCGAAGGCGACGTACCAGTCGAGGTCGGCGGCCTGGCGGCCGGTCAGCTCGGCGTAGCGGGCGACGATCTCGTCGGCCTTGGGGAAGCCGGGGGCGGTCATGGCGGAGGGGATGATGCCGCCGCCGACGCCGGCCAGTTCGGTGTACATCACCAGGAGGCCGATGTCGGTGAGCGGGTCGCCGATGGTGGACATCTCCCAGTCCAGGACGGCGGTGATGGCGTCGTGGTCGTCGACGAGGACGTTGTCGAGACGGTAGTCACCGTGGACGAGGGCGGGCGCGGGCGAGTCCGGCAGCCGCTCGGCGAGCAGGGCGTGCAGCCGGTCGAGGTCGGGCAGGTCGCGGCTGCGGGAGGCGGCGAGCTGCTTGGACCAGCGGCGCAGCTGGCGCTCCAGGTAGCCGTCCGGGTGGCCGAAGTCCGCGAGGCCGACGTCGTCCGGGTCGATCCGGTGCAGGGTGGCGAGGGTCTCGACCAGCCGGCTCCCGAGCGCGTGCACCCGGGGTTCGCCGAGGGCGGCGAGCGGGGCGGCGTCCCGGTGAGCAGTCCCGGGGACGTACTCCATCAGGTACCAGGGGGCGCCGAGGGTGTCCTCGGTGGGGTCGAGCAGGAGGGTGCGGGGAACGGGGACTCCGGTGTCGCGCAGCGCGGTCATCACCCGGTACTCGCGGCCCATGTCGTGCGCGGTGGCGAGGACGTGCCCCAGCGGCGGGCGGCGCAGGACCCAGCGGGAGGCGCCGTCGGTGAGGACGTAGGTGAGGTTGGAGCGGCCGCCCTCGATGAGGTCGGCGCGCAGCGGGCCGTGGAGGGTGTCGGGCAGCTCGCGGTCGAGGTGGGACCGGAGGCGGGCCAGATCCAGGCCGGGCGGGTCGACGGGGGTCTCGGCCATCGGGCGGCTCCTTG
Source organism: Kitasatospora sp. NPDC056651 (assembly GCF_042792155.1). Lineage (NCBI taxonomy): Bacteria > Bacillati > Actinomycetota > Actinomycetes > Kitasatosporales > Streptomycetaceae > Kitasatospora > Kitasatospora sp. NPDC056651. The sequence goes on from NZ_JBHTWX010000045.1 coordinate 44,276, forward strand.
GCGTTATGGATGACTAAGCGCTTGCTTAGCATTCAGCGGCGGGGCGTCCGTGTCAATGCCGAGAGCCCCCGAACTGAACGCTCGGGGGCTCTCGGGGAAGGCCGTGGATCAGATGGAGCCGAACTCACCGGCGGCCGTGGCGGCGATGAAGGACCGCCACGCGGCGGCAGGGAAGACGAGCGCCGGCCCCTCGGGGTCCTTGGAGTCGCGCACGGGGATGACGCCGAGGAAGCCCGGGGCGACCTCGATGCAGTTGCCACCGTTCTGGCTATAGCTGGACTTGACCCAGGAGGTGCGACACAGATCAAGGTGGTTCATAGGCCGGAGTTCCTTCCTGTTCTTCGAAACCTGCTCAGACGGCGCCAAGGCCACCGGCAACCACGGCCGCAACGAAGGACCGCCACGCATCCGCCGGAAAGACGAGCGCCGGCCCCTCCGGGTCCTTCGAGTCACGAACGGGGATCACACCGGGATAGTCCGCCGAAACCTCGACGCAAGTACCGCCGTTGTCGGAGTAGGACGACTTGAACCAGCAAGCACGGGACAGGTCGGGGCGACTCATGAGTCAGAGTTCCTTTCTGGCCTTGTGGGTCAGGTCGAGGGACGCAGTTCGGGCCAGCGCTTCCACCCGAAAGCGATCGTAGTCCCTCTCCCACGCCCGGACAGTCTTGTCGTCCCGCACTACGCGGCCCTGATCCGCGCCTTCCGTATAGCCGACCACCGAACGGTCGGCAAAGGTCAACAAGGTGACCACAGATCGGAACGGGGCATGCTCCGCCAGGCTGAACGGGGCGATCTGGAAGATCACATGAGGCCTCGTCGCGATCTCAGCGAGATGCTCAAGCTGCGCGCGCATGACGGCGGCGCCACCCACCGGCCGACGGATGCCGCTCTCATCTATCACCGCATGGATGATTGGCGGCTCGGCGCGCTTGAGGAGCCGCTGTCGTGCCATGAGGAACCTCACTCGCTCCTCGGCCTGATCCGGCGTGCTCCGGCCTCGTTGAACTGCCGCCGCTTCTCGCGCCAAGGCATAGTCCTTGGTCTGGAACAGCCCAGGGATGAGGTTCGGCTCGAAGATCCTGATCTCGGCCGCACGCGCCTCCTGCGCAGCATGCTCCGGGAAACCCTCCAGGAACCCCCTGCGCCTCATCCCGACCCACATCAGCTCCAGCGTCTGCCCCGTCCCGAGCGCCTTGTCCATGGCCCTGACGAACACGAGGCTGGTGGATTTGCGGCCCGTCTCCACCGCCGAGATGTAGCTGTCCGAGTACCCGCTGACTTCGGCCAGTTCCTCCTGCGTCCAGCCCAACGCCTCGCGCGAGCTGCGAAGCAGTGCGCCGAAGGCCTCGCGAGGGGATGCCGTCGGGTCGAGCTCCCTGCGATTCATGGCTCACATCCAATTCCACTCGGGATGCAGACAAGTTGAACGACTCCCAAGCCTAGAGCACAGTGAGCACCCCTGGTAGCCGTTTCATTACGGAGAGGAGCAGGCATGAACGCCCGCCGGATCGAGGCCGTCGACCGCCTCCAGGTCGTGATGTACCTGGCCAAGACCCACTCCCACTTCCCCGAGCGCGAGTTGCGCACCTGCGAGGCCTACGCCAAGGCCTTCAACTGGGGCATCGACCTGATCGTCGTGGACGACGAGACCACGCGCGCCGAGCCCGAGCGGCGTCCGATGCTCCGGGCCGCCCTCCAGCGCCTCCAGGACCGCCAGGCCGGCGCGATCCTCGTCCCGAGCAAGGCGACCATCTCCCCCATCGACGGCGAGTTCAACGACTTCGCCAAGCGCGTGGAGAAGGCCTCCGCCTTCATCCAGGTGGCGACGGCCTGGCGGTGCGCGTGATGCCCGACGCCGCCACCGCCGACGACAGGTTCGAGGTCCGCCTGATCGACTCCAGGAGCCCGCACTTCCGCCTGCTGGAGTGCTGGGGCATCTGGGACCGCGAACGTCACGACTACCTGCGCGTGGCCCGCGCCCCGGAGCGCATCGAGCGCTGGTACACCGTCGACGCCGCCCGGGCGTTCCACCGACTCCTTCACTCCTCACCGCCAGATTCCTTGTGACGCAAGGGAGTTGATCCCGACTCGGCGTCCACCGCAGCCGCACCGGCCCCGCCTCGACAGACATCGATCAAAAGTGTTCTGATGATCGTATTCACCGATCGTCTTTCGGACATGTCCTGATCAGAGATCAGAGAAACGGGGGTCCGGTGCGACCTGCTCGCGGCTCGGCCATCCTGCTGGCAATGGGGGTCCTCGGAGCCTCCGCCCTGGCGACGGGATGCTCCAGCACGTCGAGCAGACCCACGACCGCCGGCGACACCAGCTCCGCCGCCCCCGCCACCAGCGGCCCGGCCGAGACCCCCGCCCCGCCACCACCCGCACCCACCCCCACCTGGGACGGTCAGGTCAAGATCCTCGGCGACGGCTCCACCTCCGACACCGGGCCCCAGCCCAAGCAGCCACCCAAGCCCGAGAAGCTCAAACCCGGCGAGAAGCCGCCGCAGTTCGTCGTCTTCTCCTGGGACGGCGCCCTGGAGGGCGAGGAGCGCCAGTTCTCCCGCTTCCGCAAGCTCGGAGTGGAGAACAACGCCCAGATGACGTTCTTCCTGACCGGCCTCTACGTCCTCCCCAAGTCCAAGGGCAGCCTCTACCACCCGCCCCAGCACCAGCCCGGCGAGGCCTCCATCGACTTCGCCACCGATCCGCACATCAAGGACACACTGGAGCAGCTGCGGCTCTCCTGGCTCGACGGCAACGAGATCGGCACCCACTTCAACGGGCACTTCTGCGGCGCCAAGGGCGGTGGCGACTGGAGCACGGACGAGTGGACGAGCGAACTCGACCAGTCGATCTCCTTCGTCACCAACTGGAAGACCAACACCGGCTACAAGGACCTCCCCTCCCTCCCCTTCGACTTCACCAAGGAACTGGTCGGCGGCCGCGCCCCGTGCCTGGAGGGCCAGAAGAACCTGCTGGTGGCCGAAAAGGCCAAGGGCTTCCGCTACGACGCCAGTTCACCCGGCGAGTTCCAGGTCTGGCCCAACAAGAAGGACGGCATCTGGAACTTCCCACTCCAAATGCTGCCCTACCCGGGCAAGTCCACCCAGGGCCTCTCCATGGACTTCAACTTCCTGGCCGGCCAGTCCGGGGACAGCACCAAGGGCGACCCCAAGAAGTACGACGCCTGGGAGAAGGAGACCCGCGACAGCTACCTCGCCGGCTTCGAACGCGTCTACAACGGCAGCCGCGCCCCGCTGTTCATCGGCAACCACTTCGAGAACTGGAACGGCGGCATCTACATGCAGGCCATCGAGGACGTGATGAAGACCGTCTGCAAGCGCGACGGCGTCCGCTGCGTCTCCTTCCGCCAGGTCGCCGACTGGCTCGACGCCCAGGACCCGAAGGTCCTCGACAAGCTCCGCCAACTCGACCCGGCGCAGCCTGCGGACTGGTCCCGCCTCACCAAGTAGCCGGGCGGTCGGGCCCGCCTCGGTGGCCGAGTCGGGCTTCCGGACGCCCACCTCGGCCACCACCCGCACCGCCATGTGGGACGATGCACTGGCCCTTTGACACCTCAACAACTCCCAACCGTCGTCCACCCACTTGGGGCGGCGACGCCCTGGCAAAGAAACAGCAAAGCCGCTACATCACCCCAGGTCACGAAGGGTCCTCCCCGCACCAGCGGGGGTCAGCCGGCCAGCGCGGCGGCGGCGTCGGCCCGGGTGACGTCCTCCCCGCACCAGCGGGGGTCAGCCGTGGTGCTCCATCGTGGTGGAGCCCTCCAGGCCGTCCTCCCCGCACCAGCGGGGGTCAGCCGTCGCCGGTCTCGGACAGGTCGTCCAGGAGTCGGTCCTCCCCGCACCAGCGGGGGTCAGCCGCGGAACTTGTCGAGCTTGGCCGGGCGCTTGGTGTCCTCCCCGCACCTGCGGGGGTCAGCCGTGCGCGCAACGCCACCGCGAGCGCGGGGTGGGGTCCTCCCCGCACCTGCGGGGGTCAGCCGGCCAGGGTGGGCAGGATGTGCCGGTAGTCGGGGTCCTCCCCGCACCTGCGGGGGTCAGCCGCCGGCCGAGCTGGTCATCGCGACCCTCGCCTGGTCCTCCCCGCACCTGCGGGGGTCAGCCGGAGATCGTCGCCGAGCTGCAGCTGGTCGGCCGGTCCTCCCCGCACCTGCGGGGGTCAGCCGAACTCGTTCACCCAGAACCGCAGGGCGGCGAGGTCCTCCCCGCACCTGCGGGGGTCAGCCGGTGCCCGTCGATCGACACGGTCAGGTCATCGGGTCCTCCCCGTGCCTGCGGGGGTCAGCCGGAGCCTGCCCGGGTAATGGAAATGGAGCCGCTGTCCTCCCCGCACCTGCGGGGGTCAGCCGTGTGGGCCATCTGTCGCAGGTGGCGCGCACACGTTCTCCCCGCACCTGCGGGGGTCAGCCGGAGCTGCTCTACGTCCAGGGCCTGACCTCGCAGTTCTCCCCGCACCTGCGGGGGTCAGCCGTTCAGGGCCTGCTTCGGCGGCCGAGACGTTCGGGTTCTCCCCGCACCTGCGGGGGTCAGCCGCTTCAGCAGGACACCGCCCGAGAACTCAGCTCGTTCTCCCCGCACCTGCGGGGGTCAGCCGGCGATCGCGGCGGCGGCGTCGGCCCGGGTGACGTTCTCCCCGCACCTGCGGGGGTCAGCCGTACTTCTGGAGCAGGCTCCACTGGTGCTCGTGGTTCTCCCCGCACCTGCGGGGGTCAGCCACATGATGATCGGTGATCTGATCTGCCTCCTCCGTTCTCCCCGCACCTGCGGGGGTCAGCCGCGCGCCGAGGAACTCGCCGCGAAGGTCGCCGAGTTCTCCCCGCACCTGCGGGGGTCAGCCGTCGGCGGTCACCTCGCCCACCACCACGGGCGCGTCCTCCCCGCACCTGCGAGGGTCAGCCGCGCTTCCGATCCCCGACGGCCCCCTGCTCTACGTCCTCCCCGCACCTGCGGGGGTCAGCCGCCCCTGGAGCAGCCCGAACCACGCCCCACGGAGTACTCCCCGCACCTGCGGGGGTCAGCCCGGGGCGCTGGTGTTCGTGCTCGTCGCGGTGGTGTCCTCCCCGCACCTGCGGGGGTCAGCCGGTGGCCATTGCGATGCCGTGGCCAGCCTCGAAGTCCTCCCCGCACCAGCGGGGGTCAGCCGTGGTGCATGCGGGTCACCGAGACCACCGAGTCCTCTTCCCTGTACCCGGGGGTCAGCCGCCGTCCTTGAAGGTCGCAACGAGGAACGTCTCATTCTCCCCGCACTTGCGGGGGTCACCCGGCCTGACTCGGGGACACCGTCCTCACTCGTTGCCACCTGACGGCCGACCAGGCGGCGATATGGCTCCTTGATTCCGTCACAGGCCGGATCTGCCGAGCCGCCGTCCCGGCCCTGATTAATCTCCCCCACCCTTCTGCCGGCCGGGGCGGCGGTAGAGGTCGCCGCTTGCGGGCTCCTCGATGGGGAGCCCGGCGTAGGCGCGCAGCGCGGGGGCAGTGTCGGGCAGTCCGAGGGCGGCCAGGGCATCCCGCAGTTTCGAGCCGGTGAGCCAGTTGTCGTACCAGTCGCCGGGAATCCGCTCGGCCACCGCGTGCAGGACGCCCTGCAAGGCAGGCGCCAAGTCCTCGAAGGCAACAGCGCCTTCGCCATCCCCGACCGGCTTGAACTCGGTTCGCAGCAGGCTCGGAGCGAGGTCGTTGAGGGCAAGGATGTCAATGAACCGGAGGCAGTGGGCAACTCCGGTCAGGAGCCGGCCGTCGTCCGGGGCGAGGCCTCTGAGGGTGAAGAGGGTGCGGGAGGTGTAGCGGTGGAGGTCGTCACTGTCGTGGTCGGTACCTGGCTCGGGCACCGGCGCGGCCGAGGCCGCGACAAGCTCCGCGAGAACACGTTCCAGCAACCGGCCGTCGACGAGCCGCGACTCACTCGGGAGCAGAAACAGCCTCGCCAGGGCCGTGGCCGCCGCCCACCGAATCAGCGGGTGCTCCGCGTCCAGCCCGGGCACCAGTAGTTCGGCCTGCCCCGGGTTCCCGAGCAGCCCGACGGAGAGCAGCACGGTGGCCGCCGTCTTCAGATCCCGCTCGACCGCAACGCGGCGGACGAGAAGCGGCAGGCTCTCGGTGGCCTCCTCGGGGAACCAGGCCAGTAGATAGGCGGAGCGGGTGCGGACCTTCGGGTCCGGATCGTCCAGGAGCGGGCGCAGCCGGGGCAGTTCGGCGCGGACGGCGTCGTAGGAGCGCAGCGCGCCCTCGCGGCTGTCGATCGGATGGCCGGCCGCCGCGTAGTCCCGCATCTCGCTGAGCCCCTCGCGACGCCGCTCGTCCGTCTCGGCGGCAAGCTGCTCCTCATACCAGCGGAGACGCGTCTCGTGGGGGACTGCGGCGGCCCGCCAGGCGGCGGTGTCGATACCCAGCGGCAGGTCGTACGCGTCGTGCCAGTCGACGGCCAGCCGGGTCAGCAACCACAGCGCGTCCACCCGCGCGGACGGCGGACCGTCAACGGCGATCCGGACAATGAACGGCACCGCGTACGGGGAGGACGAGTATCGCGTCCCCTGGTGGAAGATGTTGCCGAACAGACTCCGGAAGGCATCCTCTCGCGCCTTCTTGTCGGCCCCGCAGGCCACCCGCAGGAGGCCGGGCACGTCCGCCGCGTTCCCGTAGGCGTGCCCCAGGGCGGCCCAGTCGATGTCATCAAGGCCGAATAGCAGGTCGTCACACCCAAGCACACGCCACCGACACCACGACGGTCCGGGAGAGACAAAGCCGCCGCCAGCCTTCGCGCAGCCCAACGGTGACGACACGTGGAATGATTAGCGCGACCTTTGACACCTCAACAACTCCACTGTGGCATCGAGACACGTGAAGCCGCAACGCACCAGGCCTTGCAAAGAAATGGCAAACCCGCCACATCACCCCAGGTCAAAAAGGGTCCTCCCCGCACCTGCGGGGGTCAGCCGACCACCCCCACCAAGGCCGGCGGCTTCGGGTTGTCCTCCCCGCACCTGCGGGGGTCAGCCGCTCGACGCCTACACCCCGGACTGGCGGGACAAGTCCTCCCCGCACCTGCGGGGGTCAGCCGAAGCCGGACGCCTTCTCCAGGACCCCGCCGGCGTTCTCCCCGCACCTGCGGGGGTCAGCCGTCGAACGCGGCGGCGGCGCCGGAGCTCAGAGCGTTCTCCCCGCACCTGCGGGGGTCAGCCGGAGATCCACGGCCACGATGGCGCCACCGTCATGTTCTCCCCGCACCTGCGGGGGTCAGCCGGTCACCGGAACCGGCCTGGTCACTCCGACCTTGTTCTCCCCGCACCTGCGGGGGTCAGCCGTAGACGCGCTCCACGTCGCCGGGCAGCGCGAGGTTCTCCCCGCACCTGCGGGGGTCAGCCTCCCTGAAGGCACCGCACAGCGCCCCCGCTCGGCCGTGGCCGAGCGGGGGCGCTTCGTTGTGTTCGGCGGCAGCTACCCGAACGGCAGCACCGCAGTGCTGCGGGTGGTCAAGGCGCGTGAGTAGCGGGCTGCTCCGTCGGTCAGGTCCCGGTAGCGCAACACCGGATCGCCTGCGGCCACGAGGGCGGTGGCACACCCGAGGCACCACGGCCGTGGGGGATCGACGTCCAGGTCCTCGATGACCGCGTTCGCTGTGCGGCACTCGGCGCAGACCTGCATGCCTCTTCCTCTCGCTCAGGCCCAGGTCGAGCCGCACTGGGTGCAGCCCCACCGGCCGTCCATGGTCTGGTAGGTGGCGCCCGACCCGCACATCGGGCACGACATGGCGGCCGCGGGCTGGTCGCTGTTCGGCACGTTACCGGGCTGCGGGGTGTCGTGGGTCGGCTTCGGGGTCCCGGGGCAGTCAATCAGGGCTGCGCTCATGACGCACTCTCCTCTGGATGAGGGGTGGGATGTGGATGCGCCCGGCCGGGGCACTCACCAGGCAACTCGCCTGGCGGCCGCGTGGGGAGGCCTGCAGGGGCCTCCCGCACGCCGTGTGCGTGCCCCGCACCACCTGTGCACGCCCTGCCTGCGGGCGCGGTCCCGCCGATACGGTGGCGGCCCCACAGGATCGGAGGGGCGCCGTGTCACATCAGCGTCGGCTCGGAACGGCTATCAGGGCCGCCCGGTGTGCGCAGCGGATGACACAGGCCCAACTGGGCCGGGCCTGTGGCTACTCGGCGTCCGCGATCAGCCGGATAGAGTCGGGCCTACTTCGGCCTGCCGACCAGCCGCTCGCGGTCATCGTTCAGGTGCTGGGGCTGCAGCTTGACGCCCTCGGCCTGGACCAACCGGCTAATCTGTCGCGAGATGTGACCCTAGATCAGGAGGACGCCATGCTCCGCAGGCAGCTGCTCGTGGCCGGCATGGCGGCGGCTGGGACATCAATGCTCCCGTCGGCGGCAGCGACAGCCGCCGACCGCCCGGACGCGTCGACCCGGATCGTCGGGGCGCTGTACGGACAGACCGACTCAGCGCCCGTGTCTCTGCAGGAACTCGGCCGGGCTTTGGCTTTGGCGCGCGACCAGTTCACGGCGGCCCGGTACGAGAATCTCGGAGCCGCGCTTCCCGGCCTGCTGGGCACGGCACAGGCAACCCGCGAGTCGCTGTCCGGCCGGGCCCGGGAGGAGGCGCACGCGTATGTGGCCCGCGCCTGGGTACTGGCGACGGAACTCGCGGTGAAGGGGCACGAGGACGTCGCCTGGCCGGCGGCAGAGCGGGCCTTGGCTGCGGCTCAGTCGAGTGGAAACCCGGTGGTCCAAGGGGAGGCCGCCCGGGTGCTGGCGATCACGATGCGACGTGCCGGTCGACCGGCCGCCGCCGTCGACCTCCTGCGTCGCACTGCCGACTCTCTCTGCCGGGATCCGGACGCCACGTCCCAGGCGGTCGCGGCAACACTGCTGATGACGGCGGCCTACACGGCCGCGTGCGGGCGGCGTCGCAGTGACGCCCTTGGCCTGATGGGAGGCGCCGAGGACGCGGTCAGCCGCCTGGCCTCCGCCGGCACCAGAGCGCCGAGCCAGCTGTTCACGGTCGACGCCACCAGCGCGCAGGCCGACTTGTACTGGGTCGGCGTGCACACCGCGCTGGGCACTCCGGACGAGGGTGTTCCGTACGCGGCACGGATCGCCCCGGGGCGGCTGCCGACCGCGGAGCGCCGGGCCCGGTACGGCACGGACTGCGCCCGCATGTGGCACCACCTCGGCGATCACCACCGTACGTTCGCCGCCCTGCGGTTCACCGAGCAGGTCGCCCCGGAGGAAGTGCGCCGGCCCGCGCTGCGGGCGCTGACGACAGACCTCCTGTACGCACCAGCGAGCGTGTCCGGCGTGCGCGAGTTCGCCGCACGCACCGGCGTGTCGTAGGGAGCCGGAGGCCCGGGCGGTGCCCGTACCCGAGGTGTCGTCCGGCCGGGCGCGCACCTCGATGCAGGAGGCGCACTCCCACCTCAAGCTGTTGAACCCCTCCCTGGCAGCCGCCAGTTCCGCGCCTCTGATCGCCTGAAGGGAGAACCGTGCAGACGCCCGTGTTCGAGACCATCACAAATCCGGATGCCGCTGCCCGGGTGTTGGACGAGATAGCGCCACTGTACGAGCAGGTGTTCGCTGAGCCGCCGTACTTCGAGGGTCCCCGCGACCTGGCCGGGTTCCTGGAGGGCTACGAGGCGTTCCGGACCATGCCCGGCTTCCGGTTGGTGTTGGCTCGTTCAGGTGCTTCGCTGGTCGGATTCGCTTTCGGCGTCCTGCTCCAGTCGGGCAGTCACTGGTGGGACGGCCTCGGCCTGGACGAGGACTTCACGCGCGACGACGGGCACCGGACGTTCGTGATCCGGGAACTCGCCGTGGCTCCGGGTCAGCGTCGGCAGGGGTTGGGCCGGCAGCTGCATACCGCCGTTCTTGGAGGGCCCCGGGTGGAGCGCGTCACGCTCGCGGTCCGGCCCGAGGCCGAGGCTGCGATGAAGATGTACGAAGCCCTCGGCTACCGGGAGTTGGGGGACAAGACGCCCGCTTGGGAAGGTGCCCCGGTGTACCGCTACATGGTCCGGTAGTTCGCTTTCCGCCCCACCCGCCCAGCCTCCGCCTCCGGCCGCCATCAGCGCACACTACCGTGGCAGGCGTCACGCCTCCGGGTCGGGGCGGGGGCGGTTTCGCGGTTTCATCACCGTTCCAACAGATGCGGATCGATCATTTCCGGTCAGGTACGTCTGTTCACCGTTCTGGATCTATCAGCGAGCTGATCGTCGCCGCTACTGTGCGGCGCGTCCCCGTTGTCACGCCCAGCCCCTCCCCCACCGTGCCGACGGCGGGGAGACGACCGATCGGAACGGTGTCACCGTGACCAAGATCCTGCGCAAGCTGATGACCCGTACGGGCCGGGTGGCCGCCACGGTCGCCGTGCTGGCGGCCGCCCTCACCGGCACGACGGCCGGCACCGCGTCGGCGACCGCGACCGCGGCCGGCAGCTGGAGCTGCTCCGGGGCTCCCGTCCCGGCCGGCTACGTCATCACCATGTACAACCCCAGCGGCTGCAGCAACCACGGCTCCTGGTTCCAGCAGCCCGCGCAGGACCGCCTGTGGACCTGCTCCGGCTCGCCGATCGTCTCCGGCTACGTGCTGACGAACTACAGCGTCAACGGATGCAGCGGCGTCGGCGCCTGGTACCACGAGCTGGTCCGCAACGGCATCTGGACCTGCCCCTACTCGCCGATCCCGGCGGGCTACCGCAGCACCACCTACGACGCCCGTGGCTGCTCCGGCCTCGGCGCCTGGCTCACCGTGAAGATCTGACCGTCCGACGAGCGACCTGACGGCGGGCGGCGCGCGGGAATCCGAGGAAGGACCCGCGCGCACGCCCCGCGGCGGCCCCTGGGCCCCCGGACGCCCCAGGACCTGCCTACCGACCGCCCGCCGCCTTCATGTAGGCGGTCCAGATCCGGGTCGGCAGCACCGTGTCGGGCACGTCCGGCGCGGCCCCGCCCACGCCCTCCAGGGACAGCAGTTTCATGTCCTTGAGGTCCGCCCGGAACACGGTGACCGCCGTCGACAGCTGCCCGCCGTAGCCGACGATCCACCCGGCCGTGCGGTCCGGCGTCGTGCCCGGCTTCGCGGCCAGGCCCGGGCCCGCCTCCGCGACCGCCTTGGCGGCGCCGTCGCGCACCGATCCCTTGAGCGCCGCGTCCACCTCGCCCGCGACCGCGGCCGGCAACGCCTGGACGGTGGCGGGCAGTTGCAGTGCCAGCGGTTCGCCGTTGCGGCTGATCGAGAGCACCGAGTACGGGTCGGCGTGGCGGCCCCCGGCGCCGAAGGCGGCGTACGCGTCGGCGGCGCGGATCGCGCTCGGAGTGGAGTTGCCGACGCCGAAGGCCGGCACCAACTCGCCCATGCTGCCGGGCAGGACGCCGAGGTCCGTCGCGGTCTTCTGCACCCGATCGAGCCCGACGTCCATGCCGAGCTGCATCAGCGGCCCGTTGACGGACTGCTCCACGGCGCTGCGCAGCGTGACCTGGCCCCAGCTGCGCTTGCCGTCGTTGGCGGTCTTCGCGATCTTCCCGTCCCGCCCCCAGTACGGCCCCTCCGGGGTCATCACGTTCACCCCGTCGTCGCCGTTGTACGTGGTGGTGGGCGCCACCGGGGTGCGGGCGCCGTCCCGCTGGCGCTGCACGCCCTCGCCGAGCCCGGCGGCGTACACCAGCGGGGTGAAGGCCGAACCGATGGGCACCGTCGTGGTGTTGGCGTTGTTGAAGCCCTGTTTCAGGTAGTCGGGGCCGCCGTAGAGCGCGACGATCCTCCCGTCCGGGGCCAGCGAGGCGGCGCCGACCTTCAGCAGCCTGTCGGCCTCCCGGTTGTCCGGGTCGATCCCCTTGGTGGCCTCCTGCACGGCGGCGGCCAGGGCGTCGACCTTCGGCTTGTCGAAGGTGGTGCGGATCTGGTGGCCGCCGAGGTCGAACTGGGCGGGGGTGATGTCGCTGTGGCTCTCCACGTAGGCCCGGGCCATGTCCACCAGGTAGCCGACCTGGCCGCTCAGCCCCGCCGACTTGGGCTGCGGCCTGGGCTCGGGGAACACCGTGTAGCGGGCCCGCTCGGCGGCGGACAGCTTGCCCACGTCCACCATCCGGTCCAGGATCCAGGACCACCGGTCCTCGGCCCGCTTGCGGTTCTCCGGGCCGACCGCCGGGTCGTACTGCCCGGCTCCCTTCAGCACGGCCGCCAGGAAGGCGCCCTCGCTCGGGTCGAGTTCGGAGACGTCCTTGCCGTAGTAGGCCGCCGCGGCGCGCTGGATGCCGTAACTGCCGCGCCCGAACCAGCTGGTGTTCAGGTAGCCGGCCAGGATGTCCTGCTTGCTCATCCGGTCGTCCAGCTTGATCGCGATGACGATCTCGCTGAGCTTGCGGGAGATGTCCTGGCGCTGGTTCAGGTAGATGTTCTTGACGTACTGCTGGGTGATGGTCGAGCCGCCCTGGGTGTCGCCGCCGGTGACCATCTCGGAGACCGCGCGGCCGATGCCCGTCACCGATATGCCCGGGTCCGAGTAGAAGGTCGCGTTCTCGGCGGCCAGCACCGCCCACTGCACGGATTCCGGCACCCGGTCGAGCGGCACCTCCTGCCGGTTGGTCGGGCCGATCCGGGCCATCTCCGTGCCGTCCGCCCAGTAGTAGACGTTGTTCTGCTGGGTGGCGAAGGAGTTGAGGTCCTCCGGCACCTTGGTGGTCACGAAGAACCAGGCCAGCAGTCCGGTCAGCACCGCCGTCCCGGCACCGCCCAGCAGCAGCAGCTGCCGCCAGGACGGGAGCCAGCGGCGGACCCCGCGCCGTCCGCCGCGCGGGTAGTCGATCCGCAGTGACGGGCGTCGCCGCCGGCGCCCCCGGGACGCGCTCCGACGCCGCGGGGTACGCCACCGCCGGCGCCCGGGCTCCGCCTCCTCGGCCCGACCGCCGCCGTCTTGCTGAGCACGCACAGTCCAAGTCTCCGATTCACTCGTGAAACTGCCCCTCCAACCGGATAGACGCGGGAGACACCGCTGTACGTACGCATGCCCACGGTGTGATCATGGTCATACCGCGCGCCGACGATCACCCGAAGGGCTCGGCAACGGCATCCACGAGGCCCGGCGACGGCCTCCACGAAGCTCGGCCACGGTCCTCCCCGGGGCGCGGCGACGGCCCTCGGCAGCCCCGGCCGACCGCCAGAATGGCGCCATGAGAATGATCCAGACCGCCCTCGGCGCGCTGCTCCTCCTGCTGGTCGTCGGCAGCATCCTGCGCACGCTGGTCGTGCCGCGCGGGCTCTACGCGGCGCTGGTGATGCGGCTCTGGCGGGTGCTGCGCACGCTGCTGAGACTCACCGCCCTCCGGTCCGGCGGCTACCAGGCGCAGGACCGGGCGCTCACCTGGCTGGCGCCGCTGGTGCTGCTGGGCATGCTCGGGGTCTGGCTCGGCGGGATGCTGACCGCCTACACCCTGCTGCTGCACGGCACCTCCGGACTCGGCTGGACGGTGGCCGTGCGCGAGGCCGGGTCCAGCCTGTTCACCCTCGGCTTCGCCAGCGGCGAGCGGCTCCAGCTCTCCGCGATCGACTTCATGGCCGCCGCCAGCGGCCCGCTGGTGATCGCCCTCCAGATCGCGTACCTGCCGACGCTGTACGCCGCCTACCAGCGCCGCGAGACCGAGGTGACGCTGCTCCAGTCCCGGGCCGGCGAGCCCGCCTGGGGCCCCGAGCTGCTGGCCCGCCAGTCCCTGGTGGACACCCAGACGGCCCTCCCCCAGCTCTACCGGGACTGGGAACGGCTGGCCGCCGACATCGGCGAGAGCCACTCCAACTACCCGGTGCTGCTCGCCTTCCGCTCCCCGCAGCCCAACCGGAGCTGGGTGGTCGGTCTGATCGCCGTGATGGACGCCGCCGCCCTCCACCTGGCGCTCTGCCCGCGCTCGGCCCCGCCCGAGTCCCGGCTGGTGATCCGGGCCGGCTTCACCGCGATGCGCGACATCGCCCGGGCGCTGCGGTTCGACTTCGACCCCGACCCGGACCCGGACGTCCCGATCCGGCTGACCTACGCCGAGTACCTGGGCGCCGTCGCGATGATCACCGCGGCCGGCTTTCCCCGGGAGCGCCCGGTCGAGGAGGCCTGGGCGCATTTCCACGGGTGGCGGGTCAACTACGAGGCCCTCGCGTACGAACTGGCCCGGCGCAGCGACGCCGTCCCGGCGCTGTGGACCGGCCCGCGGGACTTCCACGCCCCGGTCATCCCGCCGGCCCGCCCCACCGACCGCCGCCCGTCCGCGGTCCTGCCGCCGCTCCCCCCGGACTGAGCCGCCGCGCGCGCCGTCCACACGCGGCAGGGCCCGGCGCGGAGTTCCCTCCGCACCGGGCCCTGCCGACGTCAGCGGCGCAGCCGGACACCGTGGCGCCGATCAGCGGCGCAGCCGGACGCCCTGGCACGCCGGTCAGCGGCTCAGACATCCACCGTGGCGCCGGTGGCCAGCGAGCGCTCGGCGCCGGAGAGGATCTCCACCACCCGCAGCCCGAAGTCCACCCCGCAGGGGTGCGCGACACCGGAGGCCGCCGAGGCCTGGAGCGCGTCCAGCGCGCGGTGCAGCGCCGCGGCCGGGCCCTCGCCGCGCGGGGGAAGCTGCGCCACGCCGTGCTCGCCGCGCAGTTCCATGCCCGTCCCGCCCGCCGCGAGCGGCGCGGTCAGGCTGAGCGCGAGGGTGCTGGAGGCACCGCCGGCGTGGCGGACCGTCAGGTGCACGGTGTCCAGCGGGCCGGCCGCCGCCGTCACCCGGGTCGCGTCGCCCAGCACCGGCAGCAGCACGGACAGCGCGTGCGGGCCGACGTCCCACAGCGCGCCCTTCTCCACGCGCCACGGCGAGGCGGCGTACGGGCTGGTGCTGCCGGGCGCGAACACCGAGCCGAGCCAGTCCGAGCGGCCGGTGAACCAGCCGCCCAGCTCCGCCTGCCGTTCGATCCACGGGATCTGCTCGCCGCCGAAGCGCACGGTGAAGAAGACCACCGAGGCGACCTCGTGCTCGCGCGCCGCCTCGGCCACCGCCCGGGCGTCCGGCACGGTCAGCGCGACCGGCTTGTCCAGCAGCAGGTGGCAGCCGGCCTCGGCGGCGCGGACGGCGAGGCCCGGCTGCACGGTCGGGGGCAGCGCGATCGACACCGCGTCCACGTCGGCCAGCAGCCGGTCGAGGTCGGCGTACCCGGGCACGCCGTGGGCCGCGCCCAGCTCCTCGGCCGCCTCCGGTCGGCGGCCCCAGACGCCGGCGAACTCCAGCCCGGGGTGCTCGGCCAGGACGGGTGCGTGCACCCGCCCCGCCCAGGGGCCGGTGCCCAGCAGTCCGATCCGCACGTTCTTTCTCCGTTCTCAGATGTGGCTCGCGTCCCCGGCGGGGCTCGGTCCCGCACCCCTGCCGGGGGGCTCGGTCCCGCACCCTTGCCAGGGGGCTCGCTCCCGGCCCCGGGCCAAGGAGCTCGGGCCCGGCGCCGGGCCAGGAGGCTCAGTCCCGGACGCGGACCAGGGTGAAGCCGTCGTAGCCCTTGCTGCCGACGGTCTGCACCGCGGTCGCGCTGACCCTCGGCTCGGCCGCGATCAGCTCGTGCACCGCGCGGGTGCCGAGCACCGCCGGGTCGGTGCTGTCCGGGTCGGCGACCGCGCCGCCGCGCACCACGTTGTCGATGATGATCAGCGAGCCGGGCCGGGTCAGCTGGAGCGCCCGGCGGAAGTACTCCGGGTTGCTCGGCTTGTCGGCGTCGACGAAGACCAGGTCGAAGGGCTCCGTGCCCTGCTCCACCAGCTCGCCCAGCGAGTCGGCGGCCCGGCCCAGCCGCACCTCGGCGACCCCGGCCAGCCCGGCGGCCGCCAGGTTGGCCCGGGCGACCTCGGCGTGCCGGCCGTCCAGTTCCAGGCTGATCAGCCTACCGTCCGCCGGCAGCGCCCTGGCCAGCCAGATCGTGCTGTAGCCGCCGAGCGTGCCGACCTCCAGGATGCGCTTCGCGCCCTGGGTCAGCGCCAGCAGGTGCAGCAGTTTGCCCTGGTTCGGGGCCACCGCGATCTCCGGCAGCCCGGCCGCAACAGCGGCGGCGGTGGCAGCGGCCAGCACCGGGTCGTCGCCGACCAGCTGCTCGGAGAAGTAGGCGTCCACGGCATCCCACGTCGGCTGCAAAGCCATCGGGCCCTCCGGAGTGCAAGATCGGCTGGTACCCGGCCGATGCTACTCCGAGGGCCCGATGGCACCCGCGACGATCACTGTGGACGGCGGATGGCGGACGAGAGGCGAGTCGAGGGGTCAGTCGACGGCCGGCTCCTTGGCCGCCGCGGCGGCGGCCGCCTCCTCCGCCTCGATCCTGGCGTGCGTCTTGGCGGCGCGGCGCTTCATGATCCACGCCGAGAGGAGGCCGATCACCAGGGCCGCCCCCAGACCCGCCCAGGAGAACCGGGCCAGCCACGGCTCGATGGCCTTGCCGACCTTGAAGACCAGGAACGTCGTGCCGCCGGCCCAGACGATGCCGCCCAGCACGTTGGCGATCAGGAACTTCCAGTACGGCATCTTCAGCGCGCCCGCCAGCGGACCGGCGAAGATCCGCAGCAGGGCGATGAAGCGGCCGAAGAAGACCGCCCACATGCCCCACTTCTGGAAGGAGCGCTCGGCGGTGGCCAGGTGCGAGGGGCCGAAGTGCTTGGGGAACTTGCGCCCGAGCTTCTCGAAGAGCGGCTTGCCGCCCTTGCGCCCGATCGAGTAGCCGATCGAGTCGCCGATGATCGCACCGGCGATCGCGCAGATCGCGACGCCCCACGGGCTCACCACACCCTTGACGGCCATCAGGGACGCCGTGACCAGGGCGATCTCACCGGGCAAGGGAATGCCCAGCGATTCGAACCCGATGATCAGACCGATGACGGCGTACACCGCCGTCGGTGGAATCCCCTCGATCCAGGCGTCGATGTGCAAGGCCAGTCCCTCCGTGGCAGGACGGGACGGGCCCCGGCTCCCCGTGGAGCCGCACGCCCGTCCCAAGCAGTTTGTCCGATGGCGGCACCCAGGCCGCTCCCCCGGAACGAGCCTAACGTGCCGGGCGGCCTGTCCCCCTGGCCGATCACCGGTGGGTACGACGTACGCCCCGGGGCCATGGTTCCAGCTTGACCAGGGTTTTCTCAAGATTCGGCAAAGCGCCGCGCGACCACGGACGGCCCCGCTCGATCCGGCGCGCGAGCGGCGGCAGGGCGCGCGGCGGTCCGCGCCCGGTGGTGGCCGGTCCCGCGCGGTACGCCGCACACCCCGTAAGGCACTGGTTAGGGCCGCGTAAGAGCCGTTCGCAGGATGGGGGTATGGAGCCCATCGCGAGTCAGACCGTCCCCGCCGACTCCGGCGCACCCGTCGGCCGGGACGTTCCCATTGCCGTAGTAGGACTGTCCTGCCGCCTTCCCCGGGCGCCTCGCCCCGAGGTCTTCTGGAGCAACCTCCGGGACGGGGTGGACGCGGTCGGTGAGACTCCGCGGGACCGCTGGGACGCCGAGGCGTGGTACGACCCCGACCCCGACGCGCCGGGCAAGGCGCCCACGCGCCGTGGCGGCTACCTCGACCACGTGGACCGGTTCGACGCCGCGTTCTTCGGCATCTCCCCGCGCGAGGCCGCGGCCATGGACCCGCAGCAGCGACTCGTGCTGGAACTGGGCTGGGAGGCCCTGGAGGACGCCGGGGTGGTGCCCGCGGCGGTACGGGACACCCGCACCGGGGTCTTCATCGGCGCCATCGGCGACGACTACGCGACCCTGCTGCGGCGCGGCGGGGCCGGAGCCATCGGCCGGCACACCCTGACCGGGCTGCAGCGCGGCATCATCGCCAACCGCGTCTCCTACACCCTCGGGCTGCACGGGCCGAGCGTCGCCGTGGACACGGTCCAGTCCTCGTCCCTGGTGGCCGTGCACATGGCGTGCGAGAGCCTGCGGCGCGGCGAGTCCACCATGGCGCTCGCGGGCGGCGTCAGCCTCATCCTCGATCCCGAGAGCGCCGTGAGCGCCGCGAAGTTCGGCGGGCTGTCACCGGACGGCCGCTGCTACACCTTCGACGCGCGTGCGAACGGCTACGCCCGGGGCGAGGGCGGCGGTCTGGTCCTCCTCAAGCCGCTGGCGGACGCGCTGCGCGACGGCGACCGGGTGTACTGCGTGATCCGCGGCAGCGCCGTCAACAACGACGGCTCCACGGACGGTCTGACGGTTCCCAGCGCGAGCGCCCAGGAGGAGGTGCTGCGCCTGGCCCGGCGGAACGCCGGGGTCCACGCCGGGGACCTGCAGTACGTCGAGCTCCACGGCACGGGCACCCCGGTCGGCGACCCCGTCGAGGCCACGGCGCTCGGCGCGGCGCTCGGGAGCGAGCGCGACAAGCGGTCCCCCCTGCTGGTGGGCTCGGCCAAGACCAACGTCGGCCACCTGGAGGGTGCCGCGGGCATCGTCGGCCTGCTGAAGGTGGCGCTCAGCATCAGCCACCGGATGCTGCCCCCGAGCCTCAACTACGCCTCGCCGAACCCCCGCATCCCGCTGACCGACCTCAACCTCCGGGTGCGGACGGAGCTGGGCCCCTGGCCGCACCCGGACCGCCCGCTCGTCGCGGGCGTCTCCTCGTTCGGCATGGGCGGGACGAACTGCCACGTCATCCTGGCGGAGGCCCCGGCGACGAGCGACACGGGCGAGGCCACCGAGGCCACCGAACCCGCCGAGCCCGGAACCCCGTTGGCCTGGGTGCTGTCCGCGAAGGACGAGAACGCACTCCGGGACCAAGCCGCCCGACTCCACGACCACCTCACCCACAACCCCGACCTCACCACCACCCAGATCGCCCACGCCCTCGCACTCACCCGCACCCACTTCCCCCACCGCGCCGCCATCACCGGCACCCACCGCCACGAACTCCTCGACGCCCTCACCACCCTCACCCGAGGAGAACCCGCCCCCAACATCGTCCAAGGACACGCCGACAGCAACGGACGACTCGCGTTCCTGTTCGCCGGACAAGGCAGCCAACACACCGGCATGGGCCGCGAACTCCACCACACCTACCCCGCCTTCGCCGAAGCCTTCGACACCGCCTGCGAAGCCCTCGACCCCCACCTCGAACACCCCCTACGCGACATCGTCTTCAACAACCCCCACAACCTCCTCCACCAAACCCAATACACCCAACCCGCCCTCTTCGCCCTCGAAACAGCCCTCCACCACCTCATCACCACCTGGGGCATCACCCCCCACTACCTCACCGGCCACTCCATCGGCGAAATCACCGC